>JABUFB010000021.1 GCA_013314775.1 Armatimonadota bacterium
GCGGAACTGGGCTATCACAGCCTACTTGAACGGTACGAGGCGCTTGCCGCTGCGTGAACCGCCCGGTGCGGACCCGCATGCCGGGTGGTGTGGGAGGCGGGGTCGGCAACGACCCCGCCTACCCGATCTGCACGGGTCCGGCCTGGAGTTTGAGGGTTTCGGTTGTCTCTTCTGTGGACTGTCCGGAGCGGGCAAGAGCACTATCTCCGGCCTGCTGCATGATGCGGGAGCGCGGATCCTCAACGATGACCGCGTTGGAATGATGCCGGGCGCGACTGGCCCGGTGCTGCACGGAACACCGTGGCACGGCACGGCGACCTACCACCGGCCTGACAGCGTGCCACTAAATGCCATGTTCTTCATTGAGCACGGTGACAGCAATCGCCTTAGCCGCCTCGGACACATCGAGGCCAGCGCGCGGCTCATGGCCGCAAGTTGTCCGCCGTACTACTCCAGCGAACTCATGCAGCGCGCGGTTGCCGCCTGTGAAAACGCTGCGGCGCGAGTGCCGGCATATCGTCTGGCCTTCGTGCCGGAACCATCGGTGGTGGACGTTGTCCGCGAAGCGGTGATGGGTTGATGGCCGCGCCTTCGACGCCCCACGGCGCTGACCCCGAATCATCGTGCCACGTGTCGTGCGAGATTCTGGTGGATCTGTGGCGCGACCTGTTGCAGCGAGGTCTCGAGGTCTCGCTGCCCCTGTGGGGCCACAGTATGGTCCCGACTCTTCTCCCTGGTGATACTATCCACGTCGTGAGATGCCCGGATCGACCCCCTGTCGGGGCGGTGGTGGTGATTCTCGGAAGGCCGGTCTTCGCTCACCGCGTCCTGGCGACGGGCCGCCGCAATGGACGCGAGCTGGTCGTCACCTCCGGCGACAGATTCCCCCATCGCGCTGATGGTGTGAACGACAGCAGCCTGATTCTGGGCCGGGTGGTCGCTGTCACGCGCGCGGGAACTCGCAGTGATGTTCCGGCGGTCATGCCGGGGCTGTTCCCGCGCATCAAGGCCTGGTGGTTCCTGGCCACACATGAGCGAGGGGACTGGGTGGGACGGTGTCTGGTCTGGTTGCGCGAGGTACTCCGGGGCCCGGCGAAGCGTCTATTGATGGGAACGCGTGATCTACTGGCGTCAGCGCGCAGCCGGCCGTTGATCGGGGCCCTCGTACGCCGCGTATGGCCGGACCTGGGGAGCCGCTGCGAGGTTGTGGTGGCAGATTCGGGGCCAGGTGAGACCGCCGTTATGGCCACGCTGTTTGCCGTGTGGCGAGGCGCAGTGGTCGGCAGGCTATCTCTCGGAGTACCGAGTTGGGCCGTGGGTGACCCCAATCACCTCTGGATTGACGGTGTGCATACGAGCCGCCGGGTCAGGCGCAGGGGCATCTCAAGCAGGCTGCACCGCGAAGCCATGCGCAAGGCGCGAGAGATGGGCTACAGCGCGGTAGCGGCTCTTGTCGCGGTGACCAACTTGCCCGAGCGCCGACTCCTGGAGGGTCTCGGGTTTCGGGAGATCACAAGCGGCCCGCTGGCCGATGGCGTCCGCACCCTGAACGCGCAGTATCCCGACAGCGTGCCGTTCTGCGTGATGCTCGCGGATCTCAGCGACGAATCGGGTTCGCGGAGCAGTCCGGCCTGACATCCTTACATGCCGGTGTTGTCAACGATGAGCGGCTGGTAGAGACTCAGGGTCTCGCCACGCTCTACCCCCCGGAGCGTGTAGACGGCGACGTACTGACCGTCAGACACCAGGCGTCCCCACTGGTCACGACCGTTCCATTCGAAGGATGTCTCCTCGCTGGTGACGTTGGCCCACTCCCGGATCGCTGCCCCGCTCTCGTCGCGGATCGTGAGGACGCTGACCGAGGGCTCATCAATTTCGGCGGGCCGGAACGTGAAGCGCATTGACCGGCCTGACCCCTCCCGGTCCGGCGAGATAAAGGCGGGAACCGACGAAGCGGGACGTTCGGACGGATTGACGACCACGACGCGACGCTCGAAGGTCCGCCGGCCATCAGCGTGGGCGAATTCAAGGGTGACCGGGTACGTCCCGGCGCCCGAAAACTTCGCGACGGTGTGGAACCGGCCGTCCACAAGGTCGATGGGTACGTCATTCAGGCGGGCCTGGACCGCTCCCTCCGGCGCCCGTCCGCAGATGGTGACGCATTCGCCGCGCGCGATTTGGATGGCCGGTTGTGCGGGGTCGTCGGTCTCGGTCAGGAGCGTCACGGAGCCTATCGCCACGGGGATAGCGGTAACCGGCGTGTCATGGGCGACTGGGCTCGGGAAATCAGCAGGAGCAGGCTCGGTAACCGCAGGCATCGCCGGGGCGGGTTCCGGGGCCGCGCTGCAGGTGGCCGCAAGCTGTTCCACGGGCATCGGCTCAGCGGCAGGTTCGTCCGCGTCCAGAGTGGACGGGGGCGCGTCCACCTGCCACTTGCCACCCGGGGCGAAGGCGTGGACCTTCCCGTCCGCGGTTGCCAGGACCAGCCGGGAACCGATGAGCGACGCGCCGGCAGTCACGGTCTCGTCCACATTCTTGCCCCAGACGGTGCGTCCGTCCGACCTGCGCAGAGCATAGACCATGCCTGTCCGGCAGGTCACCAGCAGATACCCGCCAGCGGTGGGCACACTCGAGGAGACAATCGGACCGCACAGGCGGGTCTCCCAGAGGACCTTTCCATTGCTCAGGTTGATCGCCGACACGGAGCCACTCTCGCAGGCCACATAGACGTGACCGTCAGCCTGAGAGGGGGTGGCCATCACCGCGCCTCGCACGGTCAGGGTCCAGGCGGGGCGGCCGGATTTGGCGTGGAGAGCCACAACCTTGCCGTCCTCATTGCCTGCGATGACCAGCGCGTCCGCAACACACGGTCCTGCATGGGCCGGTGAGCCCGTGGCGTAACTCCACAAAGCCTTTCCGTCGGGTTCGCGCATCGCATGCACCACGCCGTCTCGAGACGCGCAATACACGAGGTCGTCTCCGAGGCGAACACGGCGATTGTCGCGGAGGGTATAGGGTTCCCGGTAGAGCGCGATCTCGCCCACTGGTCTGGCGGAGGTGCGGTACTGCCAGACGATGCGGCCCTGCCGATCCAACGCATAGATGAAACCGTCATCGGCACCGAATACCACGCGGGCCGCAGGCGTGACGATGGGTACGGTATTGACGGCTCCGCCTGCCAGGAAGCGCCACTCCTCGACCCCTACAATGCCCTCTCGCATGAGAGGCGGACGGATGCAGACGAGATGCCCGGCTTCGGTGCCGGCGTAGACTCGTTCTCCTTGAGCCGCGAGCGCTGAAGTGACTCGCGAACCCACTGCGGCACGCCAGAGGGGAGCTCCCGTGTCGATGTTCACGGCGTAGACGGCCGCATCGTCTCCGCCCACGTAGACCCGTCCTGGACCCGCAACCGGTCCGCCACGGGCAGCGGCGCGAGCGTCGAAGGACCAGGCAACTTCAGCCGGGGGACGGAAGGCTTCCGCGTGCGCGCCAACCATGGCGGCGATGAGGAGTGCGATGAGCACGGCGTTGAGCGGGTGGCGCATATCTCTGCCTCCGAATCACGGCATTACGGCGGCAAGGCCGACTGACCGTCGGACGGGCATCGGCGTCGTGTGTATATTTGTGCAAGTTATGCTATCGATTCTTTTACAATTATAGGTCGCTGGAGGCCGGTGGTCAACCATTTTGCGTGGCTACCAGACACAGGCAAGACGCGTCTTCTGGTACAGCTAAGCCGGCACGGGACTGACGCAGGTCGCCTGCTGCACGCGCGGGCCAGGTGAACAGCGTGGCATCCTGAGTGGCGGCCGGAGATCGCTGACCGAGAAGACGAAGCCGACAGCGCAGCCGCGGTCCGGTGCACTGATGGCGCAAGCAAGATTAGGTGCATATCGACGAGAATCACGCAGGAATCCGGGAAGTGACCGTAGAATAATCGATAGCTATCGAAGCGGACGAGGGATGGACTCCGTCCTCCAATTCCGTCTCTTTACGGGAGGGACACGGTCATGTCGAGAGAAGTGCGTGTCGGTCTGGTCGGGTACAATTTCATGGGTCGGGCGCACAGCAATGCCTACCGTCAGGTCCCGTTCTACTTCCCGGAAGTCAGAGCGGTTCCTGTGATGAAGGTGCTGTGTGGGCGGACCAAAGATCGTCTGGAAATGTTCGCGAAGCAGTTCCAGTGGCAGGAGACCGAGACGAAGTATGAGCGGCTGCTGGAGCGGGATGACATCGACTTGGTGGACATCACCTCTCCCAACAACCAGCACGTGGAGATGGTGATCGCGGCGGCAAAGGCGGGCAAGCACGTCTTCTGCGAGAAGCCGCTGGCGACGAACCTCGCGGATGCGAAGAAAGCGCTGAAGGCGGTGCAGGATGCGGGCGTACTGCATATGCTCTGCCACAATTACCGCCGCGCCCCGGCATGCAGCCTGGCCAAGAAAATGATCGAGAACGGCGACCTGGGCGAGATCTACCACTGGCGGGCGCTGTACCTGCAGGACTGGCTCATGTCGCCGAGCACGCCGATGATGTGGCGGGTGCAGAAGAAAATCGCCGGGTCCGGTTCACTGGGCGACCTGATGGCGCACAGCATCGACATGGCGCTATGGCTGCTGGGTGGGATCGAAGAGGTAGCCTGCACCATGAAGACGTTCATCAAGAAGCGGCCGAAGCTTGCGCAGGTGGATACGGGGCTCGGTGGAAAGGCTGCCGAAGGCGCGCCAATGGGGACAGTAGACGTCGATGACGGCGTCATCACCCTGGCGAAGTTCGCGAACGGCGCCCTTGGGACCTTCGAAGCAACCCGATTCGCGGCCGGCCGGAAGAACTACAACTGGTTCGAGGTGAATGGCTCCAAGGGTAGCGTGGTGTTCAATCTGGAAACCATGAACGAACTCCTGTACTACAACGCCGGCGACCCCGAGGACCGGCTGGGCTTCCGAGTGATCCAGGCGACGGCGGACTGCCACCCGATGATGTCCCATCCGGCAGGAGGGCCGCGGTACTGGCCGGTGGCGCATATCATCGGCTACGAGCACACCTTCATCAACACGGTCGCGGACCTGATGAACAACATCGCCGACGGCGAGATGCCGTGGCCGAACTTTGAGGACGGCTGCAAGACCCAGGCCGTTCTGGAAGCCTGCACTATTGCGGACAAGAGCAAGAAGTGGGAGAAGGTTCCGAAGGTGTAGCGAAGGCAGGTGACCAAGACCGAGACCGAGACGTTTCACCGTTGTGGAAGAGCGTGACGAGGACGGCGTGCTGATCGCGCGCGTCCCCAGCCTGCCCGGCTGCCATAGGTATGCGCACGACTCGGATGAATTTCCCGCGCGGCTGCGGGAGGTCGTGGAGTTGTGCCTGGCCGACGATGAGGACGCGCCGAGCAGAGCCTGTGAGGGTGACCAGGAGTTGGTCGGTGCAGTCCAGTTGGGGCTCGCGTAGTGGGGCGGCTGCGGGTCATTTCCGCGCGTGAAATGGTTCGGCTTCTTGAGCGCCTAGGTTTCGTGGTCGCCAGACAAGGCGGGGCGCACAAGCGGCGCGTTCACCCCGACGCACGCCGGACGATCGTGGCGGACCAGGGCGCGACCCGGCCCGGAGCACGATTCGGGCCATTTTGGCGGATGTCGGGCTCAGCGTGCAGGAATACGACGACCTCGCAGCGAGGTTCTAAGACCGAGGGCACAGCAACCACTGCGCCGTCCGCGAGGCATCACGAGCTGCAGCGTGAGAGCTGAGTTCAGCGCGTCAGACTGCGTCAGATCATACAAAGGGAGGACAAATGCAATGAAGATCGGTTCACTGTCGGCCGCATGGAGTGCTCAACCGTTGGAGGAAGTGCTGGACTTCTTCGCAGGCGCAGGCTTGCAGGCCGTTGAGCTGGGCGCGGGGGCATACCCCGGCAATGCTCACTGCAATGCCGCCGAACTGAACAAGAATGCGAAGAAGCGCGAGGCCCTCGCGAAAGCCGTGGAAAGCCGGGGCATGGTCATTTCGGCTCTGAGCGTTCACGGCAACCCGCTGCACCCGAATGAGGCCATTGCCAAGGAGCACCATGATGCCTGGCGCGAGGCGGCAAAGCTCGCGAACAGCCTGGGCGTCAAGTGCATCAACGGCTTCTCCGGCCTGCCCGGCGGCGCACCCGGGGACAAGGTCCCGAACTGGGTCGTTGCTCCCTGGCCCGAGGACCATCTCGCGGCGCTGAATTACCAGTGGGACGTTGCCGCGAAGTACTGGAAAGCCGAAGCAAAGATCATGGAAAAGATGGACGTCTGCTTCTGCTTCGAGATGCACCCGAACTTCCTGGTCTACAATCCGGAGACACTGGTGAAACTCCGGGAGGTCGCCGGGTCGGACCGCATCTGCGCGAACTTCGACCCCTCGCACTTGTTCTGGCAGGGCATCGACCCGTCCGCGGCGCTGCGCTGGCTGGGTGAGAAGGCCAAGGGCGCGCGGTCCTTCATCCAGCACTTCCACGCCAAGGACAGCTTGGTTTACCAGTGGAACGCTAAGGTCAACGGTGTGCTGGACACCAAGCACTACGGCGATGAGATCAACCGCGGCTGGATCTTCCGCACGGTCGGCTACGGTCATGACGCGGGCGTATGGAAGGACATGCTGAGCACCCTGCGAATGGTGGGCTACGATGGCGTCCTGTCCATCGAGCACGAGGACAGCCTGATGAGCAGCAATGAGGGCTTCCTGAAGGCCATCGCGTTCCTCAAGGAGGCCGCAATCTTTGAGGAGAGGGGCGAGATGACCTGGGCGTAGCCGCTCGCTCGGTATGAACGACACACACGCGGGGGAGAGCCATCTCTATGTCTGGTTCTCCCTCGCTTGCTTTGACAGCGGGCGAGGCCCCTTTGTACAATGCTGGGCGAGATGATCCCCAGTAATCCTCCTTATGGGATGGTGACCCGATGATCCGCTCCGTCCCTGGCGTGCTCCTCTTCGCCCTGACGCTGACGCCTTTGATCTGCGCAGCCCAGGAACTCGCCGGACTGTCGCCCGCTACCGTGCGCGCCATGGCTGCAGACGGCAAGGACCTGTCCGGTTCGTCCCTCTCGGGCCTGGACCTGTCCGCACTGCAGCTTGCCAATGCCAGGGCAGTACAGACCAACTGGACGAACGCGATTCTGCGCGGGGCGACGTTCCGCCTAGTGGATATGCAGGATGCGCGGTTTGACGAGGTGATTGCGCGCGGGGCGGTGTTCGACGGGTGCGTCCTCGTGAACGCAACATTGCGCCACGCCGATCTCTCGGGTGCGCAGTTCCTCAATGCCCAGCTTGCGGGTGCGGATTTCACAGGCAGCCGACTGCGCGGAGCGGAGTTCGAGGGTTGTACGTACTCGCGCACTGGCGGGTTCCATGCCGGAGCGGTGGCGGCGGCGCTGGGCGCACTGTCTGCGGGTGAGCAGCTGACCGGCGCGCAGACGCTGTCGGCCGACCTTGCCGCCGGATTGACGGGCGAGCCTTTCGCTTTCGTGTATGACACCGAGGACCCCACGCGCTGGCCCATGGCACCCTTCACGGAAAGCCCGGTGCGGGCGGCGGCCATGACCGCGGGACATAATGCGAAGGCGATCTACGACGCGTCGCCGGCCGACGCTCTCCAGACGCTCACGCGGTCGCTGAAGGCGGGGAAGATCTGCTTGCTTCCGGTATCACTGCAAGGCGAGGAGATGAGTGGGAGCGACTTCGACCGGGCGTTCTGGGGCGCAGCAGTGGCCTACAATGACAACGTGAAGCCACCCCGCATTGTGGTGATCGTGCCGCCCTTCGGAAAGAGGGAGTATGAGCCGGGGGACCTTGTCAGTCGATGGTCCGGGCCCTGGCCGACCCTTGAGCCGGCCGGGGCGGAGCGCTCCCAAGCCAAGTTCCCGCTGTACGTACTTACCCGGGGACCTGAGTCGCGTTCCATGCGGACCACCGTTCTCTGGGCGCTGGAACAGGCGATTGCGATGGTGCGCGAACCGCGGACATACGCAACGCTGGTCCCGGGGCTGGCGGGGTTGAAGCGTCTCGCTGGCGACCTGCAGTTGGCGTCGCAGCCCGAGACCGATCCGGGTTTTCTGGCCAGACTGGCGCCGTGGTCCGGCAGGCCGCGGGACCTCCTGATCAGTGCGCGCAAGGCCGCCGCCGACTTCCTGGATGCGGCGTCTGCGCAGATGCTGGAAGCCGACCGTCCGCTGCTGAACCAGGCGGCGGGGCTCTATCGGGGCGAGGCCCAGATCCTCGAGGAGAACTTCCCGGCGCTGAACGGCGAGCAGGGAGCGCCTCTCGAGGTGCAGCGACAGAGCTTCGCGAAAGCCGCGGCGGTGATCAACGAGGCGGTGCGGATTGAGAGCACTGCTGCCGAAGTACTCGAGCAGGTTGGAAAGCAATAGCGGAGTACCGGGCGGAGCAGAGCGCGGGGGATGGCGATGATGCCCCAAAACGCCTGCGAATATGAGTGCCTGAAGCGAATCGCCGATGGCTGCGCGCCGGAGACTGATGATGCTGCGCTGCAGGAACTCGTCCAGACGGGGCTGGCCAGGTGGATCGATCCTGAGACCTGCGCACTGGTAAGGCGCCATGCAGAGCTGTTGCGTATTGCCGAAGCGCTCCGGGCCAATGCGGCCCGGCGCGAGAAGCCCGGCGGGTTGCGGTCGATGTTGGTGAAGCTCTCTCCGCCGGCGCGCGCAGCTGCACGCAGCGAGGCCGATGCACTGCGGGCTGCGGCCGATGGGGCCACGGATGAGGCGAAGGAGCAGTGGCTGGAGCTGTCAAAGCGCGGCGCGGTGGATCTGGATTTGGACCTGTGCGCGACCGCCGGCGACGGCGCGGTCCAGATCACCGATACGGGACGCGAGACGGTCAGAAGCTGGCTGTGGTCTGATGAATACGAGCGCGAGATGCCCCGGGATGGCCGACTGGCTGCCCGGGTTTGTGCTTTTCGGTCGGTGCGTGGGGAACTGCTGGAGGTCGGGCACACGCCGGATGCGCGGCTTGATCTTGCGGCCGCCGTCGTGAGCCGGTACGACACGAATGCGGCGCGGCTGCGGGAACTCAACCGCTTGGCGACTCAGCACCGCTGGCTCAATTACGACCGCTTGCCGGTGCTGGCGAAGCTCTGCCGGTGGAAGGATGACCCGGGCGAGTTGTGGGAGCGCTTTCTCGACGCCAACCGGCTCATGAACCGTGATTGGTGCGCGGGCCTGTATGAGACCCGGCTGGCAACGGTATGTCTCATGTGCGCCGGCGCGGTGAACGACGCGGCTATTGATCGTTGCTGGGAAGTGCTCAAGCGACTGCGGATGCAGGGCTGGTCGCTGGGCCCCAGCAGCGAGCCGGTGGCGGCCCGGTTATGCGCTCTGCGTCTGTCACCGACGCAGATTGCGGCGCGTGTGGAGAGCCTCTGGGCATCGCTCAAGGAGCGCGCGACTGACACAACGCCATGTGACGCGCTGGCGGCGTCGGTGGCGGCGGACTGGAACCTGCACCCGCTGGCAGCCAGACGAGACAGCGCTGAACTGACGCAGGAGCGGTCCGCGTTTCACGACTACCTGGACCGTTTCGACGAGACCGCAGCGCTGCTGGGACCGGAGTATGACGCGGGTGGACCATGGGTGGAGATTTCGGCGACACTGGCTCTCATGCCGGGTACGGTCGACGGGAATGTGAGACGACTCCTGCTGGTGGCTGGGGAACTGGGGGAGGTCTCCACGCCGAACCGCATGGTAATTGGGCTGCTCCTGTGCGACGCAGTCTGTGGCGAGTGGATGGACTG
This sequence comes from Armatimonadota bacterium, assembly GCA_013314775.1. Classification (NCBI taxonomy): domain Bacteria; kingdom Bacillati; phylum Armatimonadota; species Armatimonadota bacterium. The sequence continues at coordinate 9,773 of JABUFB010000021.1, forward strand.
CGGGCGATTGGCGTGGGAGATCGGGTCAATGCTGGTGATTTCGGAGCCGACGTCGGCGTTCACGGCATACACGAGAACCAGCCCGATGTGGGCACGCGCAGCGGCAGGAGCGGCACCGGACAAGGGACCGGGCCAAGTGAGCGTCCCGTGAGGACTGACGGGAGCGGCAGGCCTCACCCAGGCCGCACAGACGAACTGCCGGGCCGGATGGGTCACTCGGACGGCGAAGGCCAACGGCTGGAAGTCCCTCTGACCGGCTACTTGGCCGTATGCTCCTGGCAGCGGCGGATGAGCCACTCGAGATCCTTGAGGGCGTCCGGCCGGCGGGCTTCGCGACGCCACAGGGCGATGTACCCGCGCAGGATGTCCCCGATGCGCGAGACTGTCATCCCCCAGTGCTTCAGGAACCAGTCGAGGGGCACCAGGCCTTGCTCCGGGTCCACTAGGCGGGCGATGAGGTTCATCTGCTCGCAGAAGGCGCGCACGTCCAAGCCCTCGATCTCCCGTACCGGCTCAGACATGGTCTCAAGGGCGCGGATCTCGCCCCGATGCTTTTCGATAATGGTGGCAATCCAGACCGCAAAGAGGCCTTCGGTGCGGTCCTCAGGCTTGTCGAGCATGTCGCCCAGGACGTTGAGGCGTTCCCTCATGTCCAGAAGCTGCCGGTCTGCGGCTTCGGCCTGAGCGCGGGCGGCATTGGAGACGGATCGCACTTGTTCCAGCATCTCCCTCAGTGCCGCGGTCTCCCGGGCAAGATCCTCACGGAAGACCACATCGGACGCCTGCGCCTGGGAAGTCGACGCGAGAGCCCCCGATTGTCCAAGGGCATCCAGCGCCTGGCGCGCTTCAGATGCAGCCCGGGCGGCGTCTTCCGCGTGTCTCCGGGCGTCCCGGGCGACGTCCTTCACCTGGGATAGGTGGAGCTGGAATTGGGCGTCGGAGGGGGATTCTGAGGAGGGCGCCTCCGGCGGCCGGACCTGCCGTTGCGCTTCGCGCACGGAGGCCAGTACATACCAGACGGTGCCCGCGGCGATGAGCAGCTGCAGGATGAAGCCGAGCCAGGGGCTCATGGGTGACCTCCACGGGTGTGGGTCGAATGCCTTATTCCGCCGACCGCTGGGCCTCCTCCATAGCGATCTGGGTCCAGCGGTCGAAGCGCAAGGGCTGGTGATTGCAGGTGTGGGTGTCTTTCAGGATGATCTCCAGGATACAGCCATGTTCGCGAGCGATATCGCAGGTCTCGCGGATATCCTGGCGCACCCAGTCTTCGTCGAACTGGATGCCCGCAAGGGGCGCCGGATTGGGCTTCCAGGAATAGATGACGTCACTCTTGAGCTTTTCGGCGCTCATGCGCTTGTCTGCCCAGGGGCTGATGGATACCCGCCGCAGGCGCGGTACCCGGGCCCTCAGGAAGTCGAGTTTCAGGTGCAAGGGCTCGCAACAGCCGTAGCAGTTGAGCCCGAAGCGCTCCAGGATGGGCAGCTGGTAACGCAGCACGTACTCCTCATGCATGGCCGGTGAGACTTCGGACATGGTCTGGGCTTCGCAGAAACCCCAGAGGTCCTTGAGGCGCACATGCCCTGTGAAGTCCTCCGCCGGGAGCTCGTTCGTGAAGCCAAATCCACCCGACCCCACGTAATCATTCCCATTGTTGAGTGAAAGCAATCCCGCTTCCGCGAGGGCATCGAGCCAGGCGAGCTTGCCCTCCATAAGACGGCGCATGCCCGCGTGGACCATTTCGGGGAAATCCGCCATGTCCATGTAGGTCTGGGTGATTCCACGCAGATTGGTCCATTCGTCGATGAGGCCGAGAGCCCACCAGAAGCGACCATGCAGCTTCACGTCGAGGATGTCGCCGAAAAGGTCCTGGTAGAAGGCCAAGCGACGTTTGGATTCATCTTCGTCGTGATGGATGGTGGGTGTCTGGATGCGTTCTACATCTTCCAGGGTCTTGACGGGTGCATCCCAGACATAGGCGCCGCGGGACTCCTCGGGCCTGTGGTACTCCGCCCCGATGCCCCAGCCGGTGCTATGAACAGCGTAGGGCACGAGGAACTGGTCGTCGCAGACTTGATCATCCATGAAATGCTCGAATGCGTAGATCCGGGTGCGCAGGCCGCGCTCAAGCCCCCGGGCGTCATCGTCTTCGCAGACGAGGTCGGAATCCAGGATGAGTTCGATCCACGAGCCTTCTGGGGAGCAGTACACCAGGGGACGCTGTGACTGCAGCCCGTTTTGGGCGTACCAGAGGCTCCGACGCTGGTCCTGAACTGGGTCGGCGGCGATTTCGGCGATGCGGCGCGCGAGGTCGCGCAGGATGCTCCGGTCGGCTGGGGTCATTGGCACAAGGCTCCTTGGGTGGGTTAGTCCGGCAGGACCTCCTGAATGGACTTGAGCACATCGCTTGCGACCAAACCGCGCTCGCCGTCTTTCCCCGCCGCGTCACCGGCGAGGCCGTGGTAATACGCCCCAGCGATTGCGGCGGACTCGGGACCTGCGCCTGCGGCAAGAAGCGCGCCGACCATTCCGGTGAGTACGTCGCCCATTCCGCCGGATGCCATGCCCGAGTTTCCCGTGGTGTTAATCCACACCTCCCCAGACGGCTGGGCGATCACGCTGGCAGCGCCCTTGAGGAGGACGACTGCCTGAGTCTCGCGGGCGGCGCGCCGGGCAGCATCGACGCGGTTCTCCTGGACGGCCTCGATTGTCGACGTCATGAGCCGGGCCAACTCCCCCGGGTGGGGGGTGATCACCGTCGGCGCAGAGCGGGATGCGATAGCCTGCGGAGACCCCTCCAGAGCGTTCAGACCATCGGCATCCAACACTAGGGGCACGGTGATGGAGGGCACCAGTTCGCGTACCAGCGCGAAAGTCTCAGGGTTCTGCGACAGCCCCGGCCCCAGCGCCACGGCGTCGCTGCGTTCTGCGAGTTCGAGAATCCTCGCGGTTGCAGCGGTGGAGAGGGAGCGCTCCAGCGTCTCCGGAAGGGGCACGGTCATGGCCTCGGTGCACTTCTCCTCGAGGATATCGTTCAGGCTCTCGGGACAGCCGACAGTGACCAACCCGGCGCCCGTTCGCATGGCAGCCTGGGCACAGAGCGCTGCGGCTCCAGTCATGCCCACCGACCCGGCAAGCACAAGGAGGCGGCCGGCATCGCCCTTGTGGATGTCGTCAGCGCGCGCAGGCAGCAGGAATGACGCGATCGGTTCGGTCACAAGATTGGCAGAGATGGTGGTGGAGAATGTGAGGCTGCGGGGGATGCCGATCTCGGCCAGGCGCAGACTGCCGCAGAATGTGGCTCCGGGGTGTTGGACCAGCCCGAGCTTGATGGCGCCGAAAGTCACGGTGATGTCAGCGATCACCGCAACACCCGCGACCTGCCCGGTGTCGGCGTTGATGCCGGATGGGATATCCGCACTGACGACGCTGGCGCCGGAATCATTGATGGCCTCGATCGCCGCGCGGGGAAGCCCGTGGACCTCCCCAGAGATGCCGGTGCCCAGAATGGCGTCCACGACGATGTCTGCGCGTCCAAGCATGGCGCGCACGGCCTCCAGATCGGCGTTTTCGGTGATTGCTACGCCCATGTTCCGGGCTATGCGGAAGTTTGCGGCGGCATCGCCGGCCATGTCGGCACCGTTGCACAAGAGGGCCACGCGCACGTTGGTTCCGTCATTGGTGAGGTGACGAGCCGCGACCAGGCCGTCCCCGCCGTTGTTGCCCTTGCCGCAAACCACGACGACCCTGGCGCCCGGCATCTCTCGAATCAATTCCCGCACAGCATCGGCAACCTGAACCCCCGCATTCTCCATGAGCAGTATGCCGGGAATCCCGTACTTGTCTATGGTGGCGGCGTCTATCTTGCGCATCTGCTCGGCGGTGACCAGTTTCATGCTTTGTATCTCCGTTTCGGATCGAGACTGCCTCAAGTGCGGCGCAAGCACGTCCAAAAGACGTTGAGTAGCTCGCTGACAATCAGGTATAGTGGTAATTGTCATGAACAGCGTCCCAGCCGGGGCCGGATGCTTCGCAACGGGACGTGACCTCTATTAGCCAGGGGGCTAACATGAGAATCGCAATTGCCGGAGTCGTTCTGCTGCTCCTGTGCATGTCGATGACACACGCCCAGCCCGAGGCGCAACCCCCGGCCGATCCCCAGACACCCGCCGCGCAGCAGGACCCGCAAGCCCCGCCTGCTGTCCCAGGACTTCCCAAGACCCTCGAAGAGTTTCAGGCCAGGATCGCCGAAAAGGCCACCGACCCAAAGGCCGCAGTGAAGCTGTGGTTCGACGCGGTCTTCGTGTACATGCTCCGGGACAAGGAACTCGGGCAGAAGATGATCCTGGAGATGGACAGGTATAAGGAATGGGACTCCAAGACGTTCCGCCTGTTCCGGGACCAGATTACCCGTCAGCCGTACATCATGTTCAGCTACCCCAAGGGCGCAACGCCCGAGAACAAGTACACCTTCGACCCTGACAAGTACGAACTGACTTTCCACGGGGAGCCCAACTTCAACCCGTACGCCGACACCGAGGAAGGCAAGTTCGTCAAACTCTTCGTGAAGTCCAACGGCGCCGATATGCCGCGCCCAATTACAATGCAACGGAACGCCAAGGGTGAGTACAAGTTCTACGAGTTCAGTTCCATTTTCGTCGGCGTTCGTCCTCCCGTGATGCCCAAGATCTTTGGAGAGAGCGTGCCCCAGAGCGTGGACCCGGTCTGGGTTGCAAGGCACTGGATCCAGGGGATTCTCATGTACCACGCGGGGCAGAAGGAAGAGGGCCTCGCGCAGATGAACTCGGTTATGAAGGAGCCGACGAACGACAGGTTCCAGAGCTTCCCCGGCATGGCCATGGGTTCGGACAAGACCCACATCTGGCGCTCCTATGTGAAGGGCACCAGCCCTGAGAACCAGTACAAGGTGGACGACATCTCCGCCATCGAGATCGAGACTTACTACCAGGACGGAGAAGCTCCCACCGATACCAGCACCAGCCTGCGCATGTTCGTGCGCAGTTCCGGCGCCGACAGCGCGCGACCGCTGAAGATGGAGAAAGATGATCGCGGCGAGTGGCGCGTCAGCGAGTTCAGCAGCCTGTGCGTTGGTGTGCGGCCGCCGAAGGACCCGAACGCCGACAACTTCTAGGCCCGGTTACGGCAGAGGCAAACTATACGGCGCCCCGACTGGGGCGCCGTATAGTTTTGGGCGGAGGTTCAAGACAGCGGCATAAGCATGTCGAGAAGGGCCACGACCCGGGCCACGATGACAAGCAGAGCGAGGATCGCCACCGCCGCCACTACCAGAAGGGCCCGGCGGAGTTGGATGGCGCGAAGCCACGAGTCCTTCACGCAGCGAACCTCCGAAGAGAGGAGGGTGATGGCGGAACGCCGAGCACGCTACTTCAGCACCACCGTGGTGTTCGAGCGCATGGTCATCGACACGCTGGACTGGTTCCCCGCGGCGGACCCGAACAGTTGCGGAGTCTCCATGACCACCTGGGTGTCCGAGACGCCGTCGAAGCGCATGGCCTTCCCGCCCTCGTAGTCAAAGTACGAAATCTGGCTGCCCCGCTGAGTTCCGCGCAGATTGAACAGGGGGCCGGCGATCAGGCCGAGGTCCAGCGGCATCTCGTAGTCGGTCTCCAGGCGGGCGCAGTTGACACCGGTAAGCTTCGCATAGTCGAGAAACGTGGTGGTGTAGGTGACGGGCATCAGTTGACCAGACTGGGTCTTCAACCTTAGGGTCTCCTGCCACCGCTTGCCCGGCTCGACCGCCTCGACCGGGAACCCGGGTCCGTGGAGTTCGCCGAAGAACTGGCCGACATCAAGCTGTGACCCGCCCGCCAGCGCTCCGCCGAGAGCACCCATGAGCCCGCCTTCAGCGGACGGTTCGGGCGCTTCGGGGCGGATGACCCGGGTGCTGAGCACGGTCCCGCCGGGTGAGATGACGGTGATGATCTCGGGGATGTTGAGGGCCACCGGGATCTGCTGGCCAGCCCACGATGCCTGGGTCTCCACGTTCTCAAGACGGTGGGAGATGGTCATGAACCCGGCGTCATCCACGGCCGTACAGGCCATCACGTAGATGAAACGGGCTTCCATGTGCACCGGGCCGGTGCGGCCGAGAGCGTTGATGGTCCCGTCCCCCGTGGTGTCGCACTGGTAGCGCAGGACGTCGCCTTTCGCCATCTTGTAGGTGAGAATGACGCCGGCTGATGCCTGGAAGCACATGGCAGCAGCGACGAGGATGAGAACGCATGGGGTGAGGTGGCGCATGGTGTGACCTCCAGTGTGTCGGATGAATGGTTGCGGGCCGCTTTACCTGCCGGGAGGTCCGCCCTGGGCTGCGAGGGCATGGTCGATGGCAGGACGCAACCGGGACCAGATGGCCTTTGCTTTATCGACGAGGGACGTGCCGACCTCGTTCGGGCTGTACGTTGCAAAGACGTACATCGCCGTGATTTCCTTCTGGTCGTCGGGTTCGAACCCGATGCGTGGAGGGACGGTGCGCAGGAACTCGAACTCCGTCTGATGGCTGGGACGCGGGTGCCCACGCAGGGAGCAGAAAGCGAGAAACGCGCGGTAAACATGGCGGACGATCTGTGCGGGCGTCATGTTCGCGCCCAGTTCGCGTTGTTCCCAGATGTCCGCGAAGGGGTCTGACGGCAGGTCGGCCCACTCGTCGTCACTGCGGCGTCCGCCCAGCCCGAGCATGCGCTTCAGGCGCTCCAGGAATGCGAGGAATGCCAGCCACATCGCCTGGAAGGGCGTGGCAAGGGCACGCAGGAAGGTGAGAATCTGCCTGCGATAACGGATGAGCAAGTAGATGAGCAAGGCCAGCAGGAGCAACAACAGGAGAAGGAGCCACCACGCGAACTTACGCTCCCGGCCGCGCTGGGAAGAGTCCGCTTGGCCCTGGCTGCCTTCCCCGCCTTGTCCACCCGCGCCGGCGTCGCCCTGGCCGCCGCTCTGCCCCGAAGCCGACGACTGCCCCTGACCGGAGCCGGACGCGCCCTGGGACTGAGTCTGTCCGGTGCCGCCTTCGGTGCCTGCCTGTCCCTGATCGCTGGTTGAGCCCTCGGTGGGCTGCTGCCCGGAGGAGCCCTGAGTTTCGTCGGTGCCGGCCTGGGTGGGTGCGCCCTCGCCGGTAGTGTCGGGCTCGCGGCCCGGCGCGGTCTGCCCGGAAGGTGGCTGGGAGAGTCCACTGCCGGGTGTCCAGCCGCTGATGCCCTCGCTCGGATCATGAAGCCAGCCGGGGCGGTTCGCGAAGGTAATGGGCCTTTGGGTATCCATCTGCGGGCGCGGCAGGAACGCCGAAACGACCACCACGAGGAGCACCAGGATGACGCTCATGAGGATCCAGGTGGGGGCGAGGCTCCAGGTCATGCGCACCTTGCGGCGGCGGACATCCATGCGGATTGCCGACAGGTTGGTGAGAGCGAGAAGGAGCAGGGCGAAGAAGACATAGCCCGCCATGGTGTAAAAGGCATGGGTAGCCATGCGCCCCTGGTCGCCGATGGCGCGGGTGCCGAGACCGAAGGCGAGAACCGCCGCCACCGAGACCCAGAAGACCGCGCGGCCGGGATGCCGGGCCCCTTTCTTGCGGCCCTCGGCGCCGTTCCAGTCGGACATCAGGCCCTGATTCAGGGAGTACGCAATGTTCTCCTCAAGGGTGGTCTCACGGGTCACTTTGTCTGCGAGCCACCAGATGAGCGCCACGAGGCTGAAGTTGAACAGGATGGAGAAAAGGGCGCCCGATGGAGTCAGGCTGCCCGCCAGCGCGCCCTCGGTCATGGTGAACCGCATGACCGCAAGAACCATGACCCCTGCCAGCGCGAGCATGTACGGGAGCGCGAGAAGGCCGGTGCCGTACTTGGTGCGGATGCGGGTGATGCCGATGACCGCGGCGAGAAAGAAGAAGCAGATCCAGCGCAGGCCGCCGGAAAACTCGCCACCGAGCGCTTGGCGCAGGTCGATGAGGTAGAACAGCAGGCAACCCAGCAGGCCGAAGATGCTGAGGGGAATCGCCAGTTCGGTGAGCCAGTCGAAGATGGGTTCGTCCTGTTCCTCCGGCTCCTGTTCGATGGGCGGCACGTCGGGAGCGCGGGCGGCAACCACCGAGCCGTCCGGGATGTCAGTCTCGCCGGACGCTTCTTGCTCGGGAGCCTCGGGCTCTCTTCGGGTCAGTTCGTCATCGGCCATTGGAGGGTCGGGCGCTCCGGGATCGGGTCACTGGGACAGGCGGAAGCAGGTCTGGAGCACGAAAAAGACCAGGGCGCCGGCGCCCGCGGCCACAAACCAGACGATGGCGCGCGAGACCGCGCCGTTCAATCTCAGAAAACTGTAGTGATATCCTCGCATTTTTCATCCCCCCGGGCTCCGGGAGCGGCAGCACACATCAGATGACGATGTTGTGCAGATCCGTCTCTCGTCGCAGGTGGATCATTGGCACCCGTAGACCTGCGAGCGACGCCTGCGCGCGTGGAGCGCTGGCAGAATTATCAATCAATAGTACTAGAACGCTGAACCCCGTACTCTTGAGCCTCGCAATTTCACGCCCCAGTTCGGGTGTAACTTCCGGCACAATGAGTATGACCGTATCTTCTCGCGGCCATGCATTGTATTCGCGGGCAATCATCTCGGCCAGTGAGAAACCGTCGCTCAGTTCCAGGCGCGCCAGGGTTTCCATGACGAGCATAATACTTTCCTGCCCGCGCCGGACTGCCACTTCCACCGGGCGCAAGCGGTCCGACATCTTGCGGCGTTCCAAAAGTTGCCGGGCTTCGTCGCGATGGGCGACTTCGACGGAGATCGGCTCCACGTCGATGACATCCGCGGCGTCCACACCATTGCTGACGAAGCCGAGGTCCACCCCGCGCGATGCGAGATGAGACGCCAGCGACGCAGCGACTGTGCAGGCGAATTCGGTGCGGCGTCCCTTACCCGAGCCATCCCAGGAGCGAGTATTGAAGTCCAGAATGATGTTCGCGCCCTGCACGGACGACGGCTCGTAGATCTTGGAATGCAGCAGGCCGGTGCGCGCGCTGGCTTTCCAGTGAACCCGGCGCAAAGGGTCGCCTTGCTGGTACTCGCGCACCCCGGCAATGCGGGTGGGGTCTTCGAATATCCGCATGCGCACCGTGGTCTCACCCAAGGGCCGGTGTGTGGGGACGGAGTACTTGTCGATGGGCAGGACCTTGGGGTAGACGGTGATGAACAGGGTGTCCGGGCCGCAGACGAAGCGCCGTGTGAGACCGAAGAAGTCGCCGGACTCGAAGAGCACCGGGCCGATGCGATGGTAGCCCCGGCGATCGCAGCGGATGCGGTAGCGCAGCGTAGTGGCCCCCAGGGGACGCATGACCATGGCCCGGGAATTGGCGCCCTCGAGGATCGTGACGCCGTCGCTGAGGATGTCTTCCATGATAACCCAGGGGACGAAGTTGGGCTTCTGGTTGCGGATGCCCACCGTGACGATCGCTTCCTCGCCAATCTCGCCACTGCGCATGGTGCAATGGCGCTCGGCGGTGAGTCCGTCCAGGCTTACGTAGGTCATCAGATAGGCGATTGCCGCCACCAGCATGGCGGCGTAGAACGCATAGGCGAAGAAGCCGATGCGGAAGACCAGCGCGATGACCAGGAATGCCAGCGCTGTCGCCAGCGCGGTCATGCGTCGGCGCTTCATCAGCCGCGCCCTTTCTCCACGGGAGCCGGGACTTTCTCCACCAGGGCGTCGATGATCTCGCCGCTTCCGTGGCCGCGCAGGCGGGCTTCGGGAGCGACGATGACGCGGTGACTGAGAACGCTCTTGACCACGTATTTGACGTCGTCAGGGGCAGCGTAATTGCGGCCGTCCAGGGCGGCGAGAGCCTGCGCGGTGCGGTACAAGGCGATGGATGCGCGGGGGCTCGCGCCCATGGCAAGATCGGTGGTGCGGCGAGTGGCATGGACCAGTCGCACGATGTACTCTCGCACTTTCTCGTGCACGAACACCTCGCGCACCGCGGATTGGGCGGCGATGAGTTGCTCGGAGGAGATAACCTGCCCGAGTTGGTCGATGGGATGCACCAGGCGCAGGCGCTCCAGCATCTCGTTCTCGTCGGAGAAGGACGGGTACCCGATGCTCATGCGCATGAGGAAGCGGTCGAGCTGGGCTTCGGGCAGAGGGAAGGTCCCTTCGTGTTCGATGGGGTTCTGGGTCGCGAGGACCATGAACGGCCGCGCGAGGGCGTACGTCTGGCCGTCCACAGATACCTGGCGCTCGGCCATGCACTCCAGCAGTGCGGACTGGGCGCGCGGCGTGGCGCGATTGATCTCGTCGGCCAGGAGGATCTGGTGGAAGACCGGGCCCCGGCGGAACTCGAACTCCAGGGTCTTCTGGTTGAAGACCGAGACCCCGGTAACGTCAGAAGGCAACAGGTCCGGCGTGCACTGGACCCGGGCGAAGGTGCAGCCCACGGAGAGCGCCAGCGCCCGGGCCAGCATGGTCTTGGCGACGCCCGGTACATCTTCCAGAAGCACATGGCCCTCACACAGGAGGCAGACCAGAGAGAGCCGGACGGCGTCGCGCTTCCCGACGACCACCTTTTCGACATTGTCGATGACGGCACGGCCGAGGGCGGCGACATCCATGGCAAAGGCCTCCGTGAATAGCGGGGCTCGGCCCTGTACTTTCCCGAGCCTTGGGGCACAATATGTCAACACTCGTCCCCGGGCGTTGGTTCGTTTTCGCCAACGGCAATTCTGGGGCGGGATCGGGGCACTCTCTAACAATAGGTGCATGCGGCGCCGAAATCAAGACACCTTTCATGTCATGGGCGACCGCGGCAGTTCGCAACTCAAGGCAGGACTCTGGTCTGCGGTAGCGAAACATAGTGGGTCCTTCCAACGCCCACACCGGATACCCACATGAGCGCGGCAGAAGTCCACACGGGAACCGACACTCTGCGCCCCAAGCCTGTGACCCTGCGCGCGGTGCTGATAGGCTTGCTCCTCGTGCCGGTGAACGCCTGGTGGCTGGTGCAGATCGAGTACGTGCGGTACTCAGACAATGCCACCACATCGGCGCTCTTTTTCAACTGCATCGCTCTGCTGCTGGTGCTGCTGGGTGTCAACGCTGTGCTGCGGAAGTTCGCCCCGAGATGGGTCTTCTCGCGCAGTGAAATGCTCACGGTGTACGTGATTCTGGTAATCGCGAGCGCATTGGGTGGGCATGACCAGTTGCAGATCCTGTTCACCACCATCACATGGGTCTTCCGCAATGCCACCCCTGAGAACGGGTGGGAGGATGAGCTCTTCCCCCACATTCCCCGGCACCTGGTGGTGTCGGATGAGCGCACGCTGGAGCGCATTTACCTGGGCGATACCACCTTGTACGCGCCGGGCAGGCTGGACCCATGGCTCGGTCCGCTGGGCTGGTGGCTGGCATTTGCGGTGGCGCTGGTGTGGACGCTGCTGTGCCTCATGGCCATCTTTCGTCCTCAGTGGGACCGGGAGCGCCTGAACTACCCCATCGCCCAGGCCCCGCTGGACATAACCTCCCCCAGCCTGCGCCCTTTCGGGAGCTCCCTCTTCTGGATCGCGTTCGGGCTGGCCGCGACGATTCAGATGGTGCGCCTTGCCCATAATCTGTGGCCCGAGGTGCCGGCCATCAACATCGGCGTGCGGAACTACACCTTCAAGGGCATGCCACTCAGCGCCGCGGGTGCGATCCCGATCTCCTCATATCCCTTCAGCTATGGGATGGCGTACCTGCTGCCGATTCAGCTCTCGTTCTCGGTGTGGTTCTTCTTCCTGTTCGCGCGGCTGGAGCTGGTGCTGACGGCGATGATGGGGCACACCCAGTGGCGCGGATTCCCGTATATTCAGGAGCAGGGAGTGGGGGCGTACTTCGGCGTATTCCTGTTCGTGCTGTGGGCGGCGCGGGGGCATCTCGCGCGGATGTGGCAGGCGGCCACCGGCGGCGAGGGCATGGGTAGGGAATATGGGGTGTGCGAGCCGCTGTCGGCGCCGGTTGCGGTGTGGGGATTCCTGGGCGGAGTCGCGCTGCTCATCGCGTTCTCCATGTCCGCCGGGATGAGTCTGATGACCGCCGTGCTGTTCTTCGGCTTGTTCCTCGCGATTGTGCTGACCCTTACCCGTATCCGGGCGGAACTTGGCCTGCCGACCATCGAGATGTACCAGGTGGGCGCGGACGACATCCTGCAGAACGTGGCGGGGGGTGCGGCGTGGTCGAAGCCGGACCTGGCGGTGATGAGCCTGTACTTCTGGCTCGTGCGCACTCACCGGCAGTTGCCGATGCCTGTGCATGCTGACGCCCTGCGCATCGGGAGACAGTCGGGAATCGACCTGCGCCAGATCGCGGGGCTGATCATCGGGGTGTCGGTATTCGCGGTAATCTGCAGCTTCTGGGCGCACCTGCACGTGATGCACCAGGTGGGGTACGAATCGGCGAAGTTCACCGGCCCGGCGGGCTGGGCATTCGGCAATGACCCGTGGCGCAAGCTCGATTCATGGCTGGCGAACCCGCGGGAGGCGAAACTCGCGGCGAGCTTCGCGTACCTGTACGGAGTGGGTTTTACGCTGCTTCTCGCGACCCTGCGGACCCGGTTTGTGTGGTGGCCCTTCCACCCGGTGGGTTATCTCGTTTCGGGAAGTTTCGGGTTGTTCCGTCTGTGGCTTCCCATCTTCCTGACATGGCTCATCAAAAGCCTGCTCTTGCGCTACGGGGGGCTGTCCGCCTACCGCAAGGCGTATCCGTTCTTCCTGGGGCTGATTCTTGGCGAGTTCGGCGCGGCCTTCGTGCGGACGCTGATCGACCTGTTTTTCAACCTGCACCTGCCGGCGGAGTCGGGCGTGGGAGGGTTGTAAAGCAACAGGGAGCCCGCTGGTGCAGGCTCCCCGTGGTTCCCCAATGCGTTCCCGACCGCTTACAGGTTCGGGTTGTACAGCAGGTGGACGCGGTGGCCGGCAGGGTCGGGGGTGGTGAGGTACCCGGCCTTCACGCCGCCCTTCTCGCTCTCTTCCTCGAACTCGAAGCCCTTTGCAACCAGGGCCGCCTTCGCTTCCTCATAGTTCGAAACGCGCACCGCAACATGAGTCTTGGGCTGGCTTGGCTCTTTCATGATCTCGATGCGTCCCGCGCCGGGGCCGGACATGAAGATAGAGCTATTGCCCACCTTCATGTCGAAGCCGAAGGTATCGCGGTACCATTCGGCGACCTCCTGGCCCCCGGAGGGCTTTTCGGGATACAGGCCGGGGTGCTCGACGCCCAGGAACAGGGCGGTCCCGCGGGCTTTTTTCACCCACCAGAGCACGTCGGCGATCTTCGCCGCGATGCCGTCGAAGTCGCCGGAGGCTACGGCTTCTTTGGTCACAAGTTGGCTGCCGATGCCCAGTGCCGCGCAGCCCGCCTTGATCCAAGCGGTCACGCTCTCCTCGGTGGCATCCACTCCGCCGGTGGGCATGATACGGGTCCAGGGCATTGGGCCGAGGACCGCTTTGACGAACTTGGGACCGCCCACTTCGCCGCCTGGGAAGACCTTGCAGATTTCGACGCCAAGCTCCTGCGCCTGGGCGATTTCGGTGGCGCTGCCGCAGCCGGGGGCGTAGGGCACCATGCGGCGGTTGCAGAGTTTCGCGACCTCGGGGTTCAGGACCGGGCCCACCACGAAGTTCGCTCCATTGGCGATGTATAAGGCGGCGGTGGGGGCATCGCCCACGGAACCCACCCCCATGATGATCTTCGGCAAGTTCTTGCGGGCGTGCTTCACCAGCGCAGCAAACACCTCGGGAGCGAAGTCGCCGCGGTTGGTAAACTCCACGCAGCGCACGCCGCCGGCGGCGCAGGCTTCGAGAATCTTGATGGCGGTGTCCACATCACTGTTGTAGAAGACGGGGACGAGACCGTCTTCGATCATCGCGTTGAGGACTTCGAGCCGGCTGAACTGGGCCATAGTGTGCCTCCTGTGGTCTCTCGCGGCCGCCGGGATTGAACCCGGGACGGTCCGCCGAATGGACGGATTATAGCACGGTCCGAGGGATGGCGGGAACGGCAGACGGTGTTCGCGCGGGAGCATCGGTTCTTCGGGATGCGCACCGACTGAGGCTGAGTTCCCGTTCAGCGTCCCCTCGCCCTGAGCCGTTGCCCCACAGCCCGCGGAGCGGGGGCAGCCTGTAGCCGGGGGCAACAGGCCATTCCCTGCGCACCGGGTCCGGCTGACCCCGTTCGCTTCAGCAATTGCCCCGGATGTGTGCGCCGGTCTGCGGGCTGCTTCTGGGCCCGCTTTGGAAGGGCCCGGATTCGGCGCCCCTTGCCGAAAGCGCCCTTTCCGGGGTGCCTCACTCCCCCAACCCCGTGAACTCGCGGTAGCCCGTCATATCCACAACGCTCCCCGCGCGGGCCCAGTCCACGCCCATTTCGCTGAACATCCGCCGGCTATCCGAGGCCTCGTCGATGAATGCCTTGATGTCCTCTACCGCCTCCCAGCCGATTCGGTGAATCGCCCCCGCGCTGGTATAGGCGCCGTTGATGGTCAAGGTCGCCTTGAGACCGCGATCGGCAGGGGCATGCAGGCGCTTGTCCTCACCACGGATGCAGCGGATAAGGTTCAGGTGCATATCGGCGCGGTCTCGCGGGTCGTCAAATACGATCTCATCGCGCCCGTCGATATTCACCACGGCTTTCTTGTCATCCCAGGTCGCCCGCCCCTTGGTGCCGATGATCTCCAGCGTGGTGCGCTCGGGTTCGCCCTCTTTCATGTTGCAGGTGGTGGCGTAGAAGAACAGTCTGGCTTCGCCGAGATCGGCCCGCAGGCATGCGAGGTCTTCCACCTCAATGTTGTCGTGGACGGTGTAGAGCTCGGCTTCCATGGAGACAGGACTTGCGTGGTCGTCCTCCCGGGTACCCATCTGCAGCGCGGTGTTGATGAGATGTACCGCCTGATTCATGAGCACTCCGTCGAAACATGCGCGTCCTTCCACGTACTGCTTCCCGGTCCAGTGCCCACGGCTGTAGTAGGAGTCCAGGCGCTTCCAGGACATGACCCCCACGATCTCCCGCAGTTCGCCCAGTTCGCCGGACATGATCAACTCCTTGAGCTTGTAAGAGTGAGGGTAGCTGGTATACTGGAAGTCCACTCCCGACAATCGGTTATTGCGCTTGGCTGCTTCCACTACCGCGTAGGCGTCCTGGATGAGCACCGTGACAGGCTTCTCGCATAGAACATGCAGGCCTCGATCCAGGCATCCGAGGGTGTACTCTGCGTGGTAATGGTGGGGTACGGCGATGGTGACCGCATCGACCTCCACCGAGTCCAGCATCTCCCAAATATCTTCGTAGAGCGGAATGCCCTGTTCCTGAAGCGCAGTGACACCGGCCTCTTGGCGTTCCGGGTACTTCTCAGCAGCTGCGACGAACTCGTAGTCCTCGATCGTCGAGATGATGCTACGGTGATAGCCGCCAATGCCGCCGATACCCACGAGAGCTGTCCTGACGGGTTGCACGGGGTGACCTCCATCGGTGGTCCGAGTCTGGGCGCAACTTGCGGCAATTCCCTGCCGGACGCGCAGGTACCTGCTTGTGTCGGCACAGACACCAGGACTATTGATCTTGTGGGACACGTGCCTGCCTCGTGTGCGGCCGGCGTCCGCTGCCCGCGGTCTTGGGGCCGTGGCATGTGCTGTCAGGCTCCGGATGGAATAGCCTACGGCGTAAGCAGGGGATTATTGCCCCGGGAATGAGCCACAAACATCGGAAGGGCCGGCGGACCCGGTGCGCGGGGAACGACCTGGCACCCCTTCAGGGGATCAAAGCACATTGCGGGGCGGTGATCCGGAGGCTTCCGCCCCCCGGCTGCGGACTGTGAGGCAAGGACTCGAGGCGAAGGCCGCGCGGAAGGCGAATTCGGCCTCAGTCGGCACGCATCTCCCGCATCCGATGCCCTGGCCGGAGGACGGCCCAGGGCCCTCAGCCCCGTGCTTCAGCGTGGGGCGTCGCTCCGTGCCTGCGCGTGGGGCCTCGCGCCTGCACACAGCCACCCCCTTCCTTGCCTCCCTGCCATGACCCCGCTATAATCGCCACGGATGGCTTCGTACGCTGTTTACATCGACCACCGGAGCCAGAAGGATGTACCGGCCAGCTGACCCCTACCACACGACTGTCGCATCGCCGCGCAGGAGACGCCGAAGCCGCGCCCGCTTCATCGTAGCGGGGATCATTCTTCTTTCGACTGCCTTCGTGGCTGTGCAGCTCGGGGCGAGACAGCCAGCCGACCCGCGCGCGGTGACCGTGGAGCACATGCGGGCCATCGAGGATGCACTCGACCGTTACGCAGTGGATAATGGCGGCCTGCTTCCGGCTGATGGTGAGCAGATTCCCGCTAAGAACCGCCAGGGTCTTGCCGCGCTGCTGAAGCGCCCCAGCCAGGGGACGCTTCCGCCGAACTGGCGCGGCCCGTATCTGGCTGACGAGGCCTTTCTGCTGGATGGCTGGGGCCGACCATTCCACTATGTAAGCCCCGGGTCAGGCGATCCACCCAACCCCTACGAACTGTGGAGCTGGGGTAGTGACAACGCACTGGGAGGTAGTGGTCTCGCCGCTGACATGCGGTCGTGGGAGCCCGCGACGCTGGCTCTCTAGACTGCGGGCCAAGCGGCGCCCACCGTTTCATGAAGTATTATCTTGCCATACTCGCCGCCGGCCTGCTCGGATATGCGTCTGTGGCCCAGCCGATCCCGGACCGGTCTGTACAGTTCCCACCGGACTGGACCTCGCATACCCTCCTGGACTCGGAGCTCACGCCGGGCTGGCTGCCACCGGCGGACGATGCCCACGCCCCCTTCCGGTTCGAGGTCTTCGATGTCTCCCATTCTCTGGATGCCCGGGCGAGAGGTCGGGCCAGTTGCAGGTGGGAGTTCCAGCTCCCACCGGATGGGCCCGCGGACAACACTCTGCAGGCCGCCACCGTGCCGCCCGAGCGCTTCCATGCGTTGTCCCTCTGGCTCAAGAATCCCACGGGCCGCACAGCGGCGTTCAGTCTGGCTCTGCGCGATGCTGATGACGCCCTGTACACCTTCCCGCCGGCAAGACTCGGAGAAGAGCTGAACTGGCACGAACTGGCTTTCTTTATGAAGGATTGCCAACCGGCTCCGGGGATCGTGGACCCGAACCCGGGTATCCAGTTCCCGGTGCGCAGCATCACCGCCTGGGTCGGCGACCTGCAGCCTCACTCGCGGTATATCCTGTTCCTCGATGAGCTACGCTGGCACGTAGGACCGCCGGTGACTCTGGACGTGGTGGAACTGTCGAGCCCCGGCACTCTCGAAGCGGGGGAGAGCGCCGCCCTGCGCTTCCGGTTGCGAGCACAGTCCCAACTTTCAGGCGACCTGAGCCTCACCGTGTCCCTCGTTCACGATGGCGGCGTGGCCTGCTCGCGTCTAGTCACGCAGCCGGTAGGACCGAAGCGGGAGGTTGGGGAGCTGCTCGCGCCGGTCGAAGTCACACTGGGCGTCCCGGCCTTCGCGGCTGCCGGCGAGTACAAGGTTGATATCACGGCTTCGGATGCCCGGATACTCCTGCCCGACCCCACGCGCCTGCCCACATCCGTCCTCACCGTCACTCGCACCGAAGCGCCTGCGACGGAAGCGTCCGTCCGCACATCCGATGATGGTGCGCCTGAGCTGATCGTCCGCGGAAGATCGGTGCGTTCGTTCCTGATCCTTTCCCGACCCCAGGAGTTCTCCGGGCCAGTCGTGCCCGACTCACCGCCGGATGTGATCCGCTTCCGCATTTGCATCGGCGGAGCCGAGGTCGGGTGCCCCACTTTGGCCTGGAACGGTCCGGGCGAGTTCGGCCTGAACGCAATCTACGAAACCTGCGCGCGCATTCTCTCCGTTGCGCCCCGAGCTTTCCTCTTGCCTGAAATCCGATTGGGCGCACCCGATTGGTGGCTGGACCGCAACACGCGCGAACTGGTGACCGTGACCGGTGATGGGGACGCATTCAACCGCATTCGCAAGCCCTCTTTCGCCTCCGAGAAGTGGCGCGAGGATGCCGGAGAAGCCCTGGGCGCACTTGTCGAGGGGTTGGAGGCTTCGGCTTTCGCCGACCACATCGCCGGGTACGAACTGGCCTCCGGCGACGGCGGACAGTGGGCGTCGTGGGACCTGAGAGAGATGCATTGCGCAGATTACGGCGGTCCACAGAAGCGGGCTTTCCAGCAATGGCTCAGCAAGCGGTATGGGTCGCTGGAGAACCTGCGGAGCGCATGGAACCAGCCGATGCGTCCCGCCGACCGCCCCGGGGCAGCACGCGCGGTGATGACCTGGAGCGACGTGGACCTGCCATCCCCCGCCAGCCGCAGGTTCCGCACCGCCTGGATCATGGACCCCGCGGTGTTCCAGCCGGTTATCGATTACCGACTCGGGTCGTCTGACATCACTGCCGAGGCAATCGACCATTTCGCGGCAATTGTGGGTGAGAAGACCGGCAGGCGCAAGGTCTGCGGCGTCAATTACGGGCATCTTCTCGGGCTCGGAAAGAGTGCGGAGCGCTTCCCGGAATCCGGATTGCTGGCTCTGGGCAAGGTGCTCCGCTCGAGCAACATCGATTTCATCACCGGCAGCTACCCGTCACCAGATGCCTCAATCAGCCGTGCTGGGAAACTGTACCTGCCGGATATGGCCACAGGAGCCACGTCGCTGCCCACACTGCAGGCGCGAGAACTGCGGCAATCGGCGACCCTGACCACTGCACCCGGAGGGCTGTCCATCGCAGCGCGCGATCTTCAGGCCATAGCGCCAGGGCGCAGCGTGGCCGAAATCGCGGTGATCGTGGACGAGGAGAGCGCCGCGTACCTGGCGGCTGGTGGGCCTGTGGGGAAGGCGTTCATGGGCCTTCAGATGGACACGATTTCCGCGATCGGCGCGCCGTTTGACGTCTGGCTCATGCGTGACCTGGTATCCCAGGGCGTTCCGCAGTATCGGCTCTACCTCTTCCTGAACGCCTTCCGCGCGCCGGACCCAGAACTCGACCAAGCGCTCTCGGGGCGTTTCAGGCCCGAGGACGTGGTGGTCTGGCTTGGGGCAGCCGGGGCGATAGGGCCGAGTCTGAGCGGGCGCACGATGAAGGAACTCACCGGCATCACCACCGCGCTGGGAATGGGCGCCGGGTCGCTGCGGGTGAAGCTGACGGGGAGTGGCCCGCTCACATCCGGTCTGCCCCCGAGCATGACCTATGGGCTCAAGGACTCCTTGCCACCATGGTTCCAGATCATTGACCGAGGGGCGGATGTGCTGGGTGTTGACCCGTCGGACCGTCCCGCGCTGGTGGCCACGCGCCGAAAAGGGCACTGGTCGGTGTACTCAACAGCACCGGGACTTCCGGCAGACCTGCTGAGGTCATTCGCTCAGGCAGCCGGAGTTCACCTCTACGCGCCAGCGGGAGATCGCGTCGAGGTCTCCAGCACTTTCCTTTCGATCACCGCCGCTACCCCGGGTCAGCGGATCATCAACCTGCCCGGCATCTGTGACGCCTGGGAGGTCGCATCGGGGCAACAGGTCGCGGACCGGGCACGTGGGTTCAGTGCGCTGTTCCAGGGCGGCCAGACGCGCATATACCGCCTGTCGGCCCTCTAGCGGACCGGCAACTGCGTCGCAACTTCGCCGGCTCACGGGGTGTCAGATAGCTGACTAACGTATAGGAGGCCCCCCCTGAACCCGCTACCTCATCTGCTTGTGGCCGAAAGCGTCTGGCGCAGGCTCCAGTGGCCCACCACGACCCGGGGGCACCTGCTGGTGGGTGCCATTGCGCCTGATGCTCACCGGGTCACGCAGGATCTGGGGTTCCGAAAGTCACATTTCCGCCTGCGCCGTCAGGCCGGTATGCGCCCCCGCGATTTGCTGGTGGAATACGTGCGCCCTGCGCTGGTCATCGGCTCGCCTGAGGAGCAGGCCTTCTGGCTGGGCTGGCTGACCCACGTGAGTTCGGATGCCCTCTGGCGCCGGTCTCTGCGCGACCACCTGCCCGGCCTGTGGCATGGCTGTACCCGTGGGGAAGCGGAACGCCGTCGGCTGCTGCGGTCGCAGTACCGCGATGCCTGCGACACAGTCGACCGGGAAATCGCAGAGTCCGATCCGCGGCTGATGGACGAACTGCGCTGGCTCCTGCGCACCAACCAGCGGCCCTACGATGTTTTCCCGCTCACACCCGAGCAACTGGAGCAATGGATCATTGCCCTGTTGAGCGACTACCTCCCGCCGCCGGAGCCCGAGACCCGGGGGAATGACGTGATCTATCGTGCTTTCGTGAAGCATGTGATGGATGTGGCGGTGGAGGAGTCGCTGGTGCTGATCTACACTGAACTCGACCGCGCGGCCGAGGAGAAGGGCAATGGCGGGGAGTTGGCGTGAGCGACCCTTGTGGCCAGCGCCCTACCGCCCTGTCTCCCGGTAATCCACACTCCCTCGCATGGGCGTTTCCGACCGGTAACGAGCCGCGATCTCCTCGCTGCTGAGCACCCGTTTGTAAATGCGCAGATCGTCGAACAGGCCGGTGTACGGCTTGTGGGCTGAGGGGATGTGCAGGTCCGCACCCTCCACGTCCATGGGCCCGTCGAGGGACTCCGGGATCGCAGTTGTGTTGTCCAGCGCGCCGTTCACGTACCAGTGCACCTGCCGGGTCTGGCGATTGACCACGAAGGCCAAGTGCGTCCAGCGGTCAGTGGGCAGAGCCGACTTGGTCACTGGCCGCACGGACTTACCCGCCGCCGTGCTTTGCCCGAGAACCAGCTCCGCGCGGCCATCCGGCAGGAGGTTGATGACCCACCAGTTTTCGGGGAATCGCTCCTTGCCCATGATGCGCTGGTCGTAACTGTCGGGCTTAGTCCAGAAGGACAGACTGAAGTCTCCGGTGCCGAAGTGCAATGTGGGGCCGTCGGAGATAGTCAGAGCCCCCGGGATGCCCGCGCACTTCAGGCAGGCGCCGAACTCACCAGTCACCCAGGCTCCGTAAACATCGGCGTCTTTCCCAAGGCCCGAGCTGTCCGCTGCAAGTTCCCCTTCGCCCTCATCCAGCTTCCAGTGACCAACCAGACCGGGCTCCAGGGGCGTTCCAGCGGCGACGTCCGCCTCGGTGGGTGCTTTGCGCAGGAAGGCCGGGACATTGTCGACAGCCCCCGCCGGATCTCCCATACAGAGAATGCGCCCGTCCTCAGTGGCAATAATCAGACGGCCCTGCGCCGCGATGAGGCCGTCGAACACTGGTAGGCCGTCCAGTCTGAAATCGCCCAGCAGCTTGCCGTCACCGGTCGCGAAGACCTGGAGGATGCCACCGCGATCACCCCGGAAGGCAGGCATCGATCGCAGGGCACTGTCTGGAGGACCGGCCGTGAATAGCGCGTCCGGAGTGAGCGCGAGGCCGCGCACGAGGTGGGGGACATCGGTGGCCCAGCGGAAAGTGGTGCGGAACTTGCCCTGACCGGAGTGGGGGTAGTCCTTGTTCGCGCGGGCGTAGTCGGGATCTGGTTGGGGCGGCTGTTCGGCGCGGTCCACGGCGAACAGGTGATACTGCCGCTCGGTTGCACCCCGGTAGAACTGGGGCTTGTAGCCGAAGCCGTAGATGGATAGCGGATCAAGCGACAGGATTCGCCCCGCGGTGGCCTCGCGCCCCGCGAAATACCAGCCGATGTAACCGGAATAGAAGTGAGTCCCGTACAGCCAGTACGTCCGGTGCCACCAGTCGCCATTCAGGAACCCGGCGGGGCTGTACAAGTGGGCGACAACGGGCAGATCCTCCAGCGTGCGGGCGTCGAAGGTGAGTTGGCGCAGGAACAGGTGCTCGGCATCGGTGGACAGAACGTCAGGCAGGGCGCCGGGCATTTCGAACATCATGGGTTCGTCGGGCTGGTCGCCGGTGAACGGGTCGCGGCTCCAGAGGGTCCGGTCCTTGAGCAGCCTTCCGGTGGCCAGATCAATGCGACAGAGCCGGATCCCCCCGTCAAGGTAGGAGCTTCGCCCCGCCGCGCAATAGACGACGCCGTCATCCACGAGGACGCTCCCGGACACAGGCCAGGCGGATTCGAGTTGCCCTTCGGACACGATCAGCCGGTCATCCGGGGCTGCTCGAAACCGCCACACCAATTGGCCGTCGGACGCACGAAGGCAATAGACGTGACCATCGGCGGAACCAAACAAGACCCGTCCGGCGGCGAAGGTTGGAGGCGAATCAACACGCCCGCCGGCCGTGAACTGCCATAGCGGTGAGCCGTCCCTGAGGCTCAGAGCGTGGACGGTGTGGGTATCGGACGAGGCGACGCAGAGCATCTCGCCGCAGGCCACCGGGCTGGTCAGCTTGCCGCCCGGCCTCGCCGCCCATTGAGGGGCGAGGGAAACGGGCACAGAGGCCGCCGTTGTGCCGGAACGCGCCGGGTCGTGTCGGTAGGTGGGCCAGTCGGCGGGGTCGGCAGCGGCAGCACCAGCGTCTGCGGCGTTGAAGGCCGGTCCGCGCGTTTCGGCAGGGGGGAGTGCAGGCACGGGGGCTTCCGGCGAGTGCGCATCGGGAGCCAGTGCATAGAAGCCCGCGATCTTCGCGTCGATATAGCAGGCGCAAGAGTGCGGCGGCACGTAGAGCAGGCCGTTGCAGGGCAGCACTCCGTACTGGCAGACGCCTCGGGTCCAGTGGTTGGCCTCGCAATCGCCGGATCGCACATCGATGAACTCCACGCCGGTGCGCCCGGTCACCAGGTAGCGCTCGGTGGCGCGGTTGCGGTAGCAGCGGTGATGGGGCATCGTGGTGTCAAAGGCCTCGTCGGTGACGAGCCGGCGCTTGACTTCGCCCGTGAGCAGGTCGCGGCCCTCATTGAGGTCCGGGCCGGTGCGCGATCGGCTCTGGCCCACCCAGACCAGGCCGTCTGCGACGAACACATCCACGGGCGCGTGATAGGTTTCGGCCGCCAGGCAAGACCACAGCTGTTCCCCGGTGCGGGCCGAGAGAGCAACCAGCTCTCCGGGCGGGCCCTCATCGGTCAACCAGCGGGCGATGGGCCGGCCCGTCTTCTCGTCGGTGTTCTCTTTGGGCGGGTCGCGGCGGTCGGCGCAGAGGACCACTTCGTCGCAGGCCACTAGCGTGGGCGCGGACCACCCCGGGCGTTTCTCGGGCGTGAACCGCGGGCTCCTCCAGAGCTGTTCGCCGTTCGCGGAATCCAGGCACACCACTGACTGGGCATCCTGGTAGAAGAGACGTCCGTTACGCACGGCCGGAGTCGTGGGCAAGGCCGGGCACGGGTCCAGTTGCCAGCGCACCTGGCCGGACTGCGCGTCCAGCGCCACCAACCGCTTCTTCTCAGGCGCTTCCGGCCCGCACAGGACGTAGAGCGTGCCGTCATCGTGCAGTATTTCGCGGGCCTGTGCAGTGGCGTCGTACGTCTGAACGGTCTCGCCCGTGAGCGCATCCAGCGCCACCACCGGGCCGTCGTACGCGAGGGTGACGTAGATGGTCTCGTCCGTGGCAACCAGCCTGCGGCACAACTCCGGCGGCCCCGAACGGAAGGAACGCATGTAAGATTCCCAACTTTGGATCGGTCGCTTCCACAGTATGACGCCATTGTACGCGTCCCGACAGATCACCGACCACTGGGGACGCAGGAACATGGAGATGACCGGAGCTTCGTCGGCGATGTAGACCAGCCGGCCTCCCGAGGAGACGACCACACTCACGCTGGCAAGGTGCTCGTGGTGGCGGGCATTGCGTGGTTCGGCGACCCACTGCACGCGGCGCGGAGGCCCCACGCGCTCGTCCGCCGCGACCGCATTATTGTCGGCTCCATGGAGCGCGTGCTGCCAGTCATCGGTGTCGGCGGGAACTGGTTTGCGGGACAGCGCCCAACCGTCCGCGGTCTTCGTGAGCAATGACCCACCCGGAGCGAGGACGCGCATGATCTCCGCATCGGATACAGAACCGGGAGCCGAGTTCGCAACGAGGTTCACGAGGTCGTTGGCGTATGGAAGCCGACTGCCTTCGAGCAGGCTAATGGAAATCGGCCCGTAGAGCCCGAGGGACTTCACATGCTCCCGCGATCGCGCCAGGTCATGCGGGTTCAAGGCAAGCCCGTGTACCAGGGCGCTCTCATTCGGGCGCAGGTCGGCGGTCAGACGACCGTCCCCGCAACCGATATGGACGACCAGCCCCCCGGAGACGGCGGCTTGCCGCAGGAGAGCCTTGCCCCCTGCGTCCTGAGACCACGTGGCACCGCAGCCGAGGGTTGCGAGTGTCAGGATGACCAACGCTGTGATTCGCGGTCCGGACATCGGCAGCACCCCGTTCTGTCAACCGTTGGACGCCGACAGCAGCTCACTCTCCCAGTTCCACGCACCGTTCCCGGTAGTACAAGTAGTCCTCGTAGGGGACCTCGGCGGGTACACCGTGGTCGCAGCAGGGGATGTACCCGCCGCGCTCGCGCATCGCCGGCAGGATATACTCCACGTGTTCGTCGATGGCCTTGCGGCCTTTCGCGAGAACGCGCTTGTCGATCCCGCCGCGAATCATGAGCCTCGGGTACTGCCGCCCGATCTCCACCACGTCGCAGCCCGAAGCGACCTCGAAGGGGCTCATGGCGTCCATCCCGATGGCTTCCATGTAGACCGGGATCGTCGGCCGGCAGTCGCCATCGGTGTCGATCTGCACATACAAGTGACGCGAGCGGTCGATCTGCCGCGACTTGATGTTCACGAGAAGCTGCTGGTAGTATGGCAGCAGGAACTCGCGCATCATCCCGGGGCTGATGAGGATCCCGTGGTTGTAGCAGATGTCCTCCGCGAGGAAGACCTCGTCGAAAGTGACGTACTCCTGATGCCGGGCAGTCACCGCGTCGGCCAGCGCGAACCAGGTCTCCATGCAGTCGTGGATCAGCTCGGGCTGGTCATGAAAGGCGTAGAGCAATTCCGCCGGGCCGATGAGGCTGCGCAGGTACATGTAGCCGCCGATGATGTTCTGGCAGATCATCAAGCCCCGCGATGCCGCCTCTTTCGCAGCAGACATGCGCTGCTCCAGGTCCGCATAGCGTTCGGGACTGGAGGGGTCCAGGCGCCATTTGCATGACTCCTGCCAGGTGCGCATGTCTTTCACCGGATGGTCCACATATTCGGGCATGAACCCGCTCCGCCGGCCTTTGAAGTACAGCACATGGCGCCCCGCGTGGTCCTGCTCGATCTCGTGGTCGCCCCGGTCCTCGATCACCTTCACCTCGAAGGCTGGGCTGAACGGGGCTTCGCACCACCCCAATTGCCCAAGGGTGTAGTCACCCGGCGGATCCAGGTGGAACAGTTGGCCCAGGTCCGCGCCGTCCGGCATTCCCTGTTCTTTCCAAGCATCCAGCGAGTAGTACCCGAACTCCACCTTCAGCAGGGGAGCACCGGGGGTGATCGCGTATGCATCCCTCCGCCTGCGGGCGGATTCGGCCATCTGATCTCGCGGGACCATTGCATGGATACCGTCGGCAAGTGGCGCGTTTTGTGGAGTGTTGGACATCGAAGCCCTCCCGAGGCGACGCAGGCCCTGACTCTATTGGCAAGGGGAATTCGCCGTGGGTGTGACCGGGTCCTGCCCGAACCTGCGCAGAGGCCTGCAGCGACGCAGGCCGACCGTCGCGCAGGCCGACCGTCTCGGTCGGCAATCTGCTCGATCTACGCGTCCGGCAGGACGCCCGGCCGCAGGCCCCTAGACCCGGGTTTCAACCCGGGGCACCGACGGCGAAGGACCTGTCGCGCGGGACGCTCGACCTGCGGGAAGTCAGTTCGCCGGCAGGAATGGGCTCCCACTGCAAGGAAGCTATAGAAGCCCGGATTACGCGGATACACAGGGTGGAGTTGCATGGCTCACGACCCAGAAGAGCGTCACGTCGATCTCCCGGATTTGAAGCGGGCCGGTCGTCCCGAAGCTTTCCGCTGGGCGACCGCACGCGCAGTGCTGATCGCGGTTCTGCTCACGCTTGTGGTTGGGGCGTGGACGAAGCAGGCGGAACTGGTCACCCTCACCAGCCAGATATCCGAGAGCACGCCGCCCATCGCATCAATCATGTGCCTCCTTGCGCTGGTGGCGCTGGAGGGTGGGCTGGGCAAGCTTGCGGGACGCCTGGAGCGCCGGGGTCTGGATCGCCTGGCGAAGTGGGCGCGAGGCCTGATCCTTTCGCCAGGGGAACTCCTCGTCGTCTTCGTGTTCCTTGCCACCACCGCCGCGATGCCCGGCGTCGGGCTTTTTCGGCAGGTCATGCCGTGCCTGATGGTCACCCAGTATTTCGGTACTCCCACCGATCATCTCGAAGAGATGGCTACCGCGATCCCCTCCCAGTGGGCCCCGACGGACAGCGAAGCCGCGCGGGTTTTCTGGGAAGGCTCAGACGTGGATGTACCCACTTTCGGCCTGGGGCATGTGCCTGTTGTCGGGGGCATTGTGCGTTTTCTTGCCGGACCGTCGATCATCCCCTGGAACCTGTGGCTGGTGCCCTTCCTCTTCTGGACAGGTTACATCTCCGCGTACTTCATTTCCGCGTTCTGCCTGGTCACGCTGTTTCGGCGCACGTGGGAGGATGACGAGCACCTGACATTTCCGGTCTCCAACCTTCCCGTGGAGATCATCAGGGCGGAGAGCGGCGTCCTGTCCGTGACCGGCTTTTTCCGCGACCCAGTTATGTGGATTGGCTTCTCACTGGCTGTGCTGTACAACGGCCTGAACGCCTTGCACGTGTTCAACCCGGCTGTTCCTGCTCTCGGCATCGCATACCCATTGGGCCGGGTGTTCAGCGAAGCGCCCTGGAACACCATGAATGGGCTGACTGTGTTCTACAAGCCCGAGATTCTGGGCCTGGGGTATCTCGTGCCCTCCGATGTCCTCTTCTCCATCTGGTTCTTCACGTTGGCCAGTTGGTTTGCGCGCCCGATGGCGCAGATCGCTGGCTACAGCGCGTCGGGATTTCCGTTCGTCACGGAACAGGCCATGGGCGCGTTCTTGCTGCTCGGGCCATACTTCGTCTACCAGGCGCGGCGCCGGCTGTGGCAGATTGCCCGGGAAGCGCTGGATATCGCGGTGAACCCGCAACCCAGCGCAGAGCCCCTGTCGCCGCGGGTAACCTTGCTGTTGGCGGTACTCGGTATGGCGGTGGTCATCAGCCTGCCCATCGCTTATGGGGTGGTGTGGTGGGTGTCGCTCATGTACTTCGGCATCATGTTCATCGTGCTTCTGGTGTATTGCCGCAACCGTGCGGAGATGGGTTTCCCCATTGTCTGGGGCTATCCGCTCTACCAGCAGCGGCAGTTCATGATCAATGTTCTCGGCAGCGCGCCTTTCGTGACCGCGAGCAACTTCGGGTCCTTCACTCTCCTGAGCATGTTCGGCTGGCTGCAGCGCAGTGTGAACCAGGCGATGACCGCCACTGGACAGGAGGCGACGGTCGCCGCGCACCGACTTGGGGGCAACAGGCGGGTCATCGCGGGTGTAGTCATCGCGGCGTTGGTCTTTGGCCTGGCCTTCGCGTTCCTGCTGAACCTGACCACCTTCTACGAGTACGGCGGCCTGGTTCTGTCCAGTCCCGGAGGCATCGAGGGCGGCCAGATGACTCAGGAAGTGCTGGGACAGTTCCGGGCGATCTCGCAGTGGATCGACCAGCCCGTGAAGCCCAATGTGCAGAAGATCAGCTACACGGTTTTCGGTGCGGTGATGGTGCTCCTGATGATCATCGGGCGGCGCCTGTGGCTGCGCTTTCCCTTCCACCCTGGCGGGTACGCGCTGGCCTTCTGTCATCAGGGGTCTTATATGTGGTTCCCGGCACTTCTCCTGTGGGGCGCGAAGACCCTGGTGCTGCACATCGGCGGCGTGAAAACATACCTGCGGGTTGCGCGAGGTTTCCTGGCCTTCACGCTGGGGCATTTCTTCTCAATCGGCGTCTGGAGCCTTGTGGGACTTCTCGCAGGGGAATGGGTCCGGCGCTATATCGTCTGGTTCCTGTGAAAAAGGGGAGACCCGGCGCCAGGATTGCCCGCCCCACGCGACTGGGGTGGATGCCCTGCGCGTCCGGCCGGACGCTCGGACCGACGCGATCCGGTTACGGATCGCCGGTCTCGTAGACCCGGGTTTCAACCCGGGGCAGGGGCTACGTCTTTCGCTCTTTGGTCTTCGCGGCGGGGAAGAGGATGTTGTTGAGAATCAGCCGGTAACCCGGCGAATGCTTGTGCTGGATCAGATCCGTCGCCGGTTCGCCCACCACGTGGGCGTAGTCCTCCGGGTCATGCCCAGACAGGAATGTCCACGTACCGTCCCCGAAATCCCCGTGGATATACTTCACCTTGTCCTGCCCAGGAAAATCCCCGAGGACGATGGCGCTTCCTTTGATACGGCTGCGACGGAACGCCGTGGTCTGACCCAGGAAGTCCGGCACAGCGTTCACGTGGCATTGGGTGAGCATCGTGGCGATGGGGTCCTGACGAGCCGAGAACTCGAAGAGCGTGAAGGTCTCTCCCGTGGAGACCATGCTCGCACCGCGCGGGGGCACATCAATGTCGGATAGCTCGACAACCGTGGGGTTGAGCTGCAGGCGAAAGTCCTTGAAGGCCAGAGTGCGGCTGTAGTCCAGGCGCTCCTGGCAATCCGGGTCTATCGGCGTTCCGTCCAGTTCCGGCGCCACGATGTCCAGCCCGTGCGCCGCGAGAGCGATGTCCAGGCTGTCAGTAGCGCTGCACATCGCGAACAGGAACCCGCCGCGAGACACCCACTCGGCGATCCTTTCCGCCACTGCCGACTTGAGCTGCGGGACGGTGGCGAAACCGAGTTCCGAAGCCATCTGGCGGGAGGTCAGCACCGTGCGGCGGTACCACGGCTTGTGCTGGAACTGGACGAAGAACTTGCCGAACTGGCCGGTGAAATCCTCGTGGTGCAGGTGCATCCATTCGTAGTCCGCAAGCTTTCCACCGAGCACCTCGCGATCCCAGACCTTGTCATACTTGATCTGAGCATACTCCAGGGCCAGGCGCACCGCGTCGTCCCAGGGCTCCACGTCCGGCGGCACGTAGACCGCCACCTTGGGCGCTTTCGTCAGGACGATACGCTCCATGTTCCCCGCATCCATGGTGGCCTGGATTGCCCTGCGACCCGCCGGGGTTACGGCCTCGCAGGACACCCCGAGTTCCCGGGCCCGGCTGCGCACGTCGTCGCGGTCGGGCAGGAGAAATGCCCCCGCGCGGTAGTTCAGGAGCCACTCACACTCGTACGTGCGGGGCTCCTCCAGGCACCAGTAGGTGAGCCCGTAGGCCCGCAGGTGGTCGCTCTGCGCCTTGTCCATGGGCACGAGCAGCCATTGGGCGCAGGCGGGCATTGCGGCTAGAAGCGCGCATGAGAAAGCGATAGCGGAAAGAGAGATCATCCGACGGTTTTCGATGATGTCAGCTCCCCTTCATCGTCGGGAAGGCCGGCGCGTACCAGTCCGGCGTGGCGCGGGTGATGGTCAGCCCGTACACTCGCCCTGCGCCGGCCCGTTTCAGTGTCCGCGCGGCTTCCCACATTGTCGCCCCGGTCGTATAGACGTCATCCACCAGCAGAAGGGTTGCATCCTTGAGCTTCCAAGGCTTGCGGGCCTCGAAGGCGCCCCTGATATTCTCCTCGCGCTGGGTGGGGGTGAGGTCCACCTGCGGCACGGTATTGCGCACCCGTGCCAGCACGTCCTCCCAGAGCGCAATTCCGGTCTCTTCAGCCAGGCCGCGCGAGAGAACCCTCGCCTGGTCGAAACCGCGCCAGCGCCTGCGCGCCGGATGAAGCGGGACGGGCACGATGGCGGTGAGTTCGTGGAAAGCCAGACGGTGCGGTCGCGCGTACTCATTGAGCAGGCGCTTGGCCAGCATCTCTGACAGCGGCCCGCCCAGTTCGCGCATCCCCTGGAACTTGAAGGCGATGATCGCCCGGCGCAGCGGGCCCTCATGGAACCCGGCCGAACGCGCGCCGTCCAGGTGGAGCCTGTCGCGCTGTCGGCACTCGCCGCACACCGGCCACTGGTGCGCGGATGGTGGCAGCGGATTGCCGCAATGGCGGCAGTAGGGGCCATCGATGAGGTCCACGCGGGGCAGACATTCGGGGCAGAAAATGTCGCGGGACAACTCGCCACACCCGGCGCATTTCGGCGGCGCGATGAGATCGAGGAGGTCTTTGACCACAGCAGCGAAGGACACCATTATCCCCCCGGGGGTGGTCGGTGCCGGCAGAAGAAGGGCACGAAAGGACGCAAGCCCCGCTGCGCGGACAGCCGGGGCCGAGACGAACGGCTATACGGCGGGATCAACGCCGTCCGCCCCCTACCTGAGAACCTCCGGCAGGCCCTTCATCCACGCGTCCTTGAGTTCGTCCAGGGACCACTCGTACTCCTGGTCGCCCAGTTCGAACTCCAGTTCCGCCTCGTCCTCCACCTCGCCGATGTCGATCAGCTCCACTCCGTAGCTCGCGAAGAGCGCCACCAGGTCCTCCTCGCAGCCTTGCTTCGCCTCGATCACAAAGCCGCTGGATTCCGAGAACAAGAGCTTGTCCAGGCGAAGGTCGCTGTTCAGCGCATCCAGCTCGATCTCCGCGCCAAGCTGCCCGTTGGCGAAGCCGCCCATGCACATCTCTGCCACCGCAACCGCGAGGCCGCCGTCGGAGATGTCGGTGCAGGCGCGCACGAAGCCCCTGTCGATGGCGTCGATCACCGCGTAGATCATGGCCCGCTCCAGCTCCCAGTCCACCTGGGGCACATTGCGGCCAAGCCCGAGTCCGAGAGCCTGGTACAGGGCGCTGCCGCCCAGTTCGTCTTTACGCGGCCCGGCCAGGAAGATCCTGTCGCCGGCCTGCTTGAACTGCATGGTGACCGCTTTCGAAAAGTCCGGCATGGTGCCCACGCATGCGATGACCGCGGAGGGGGACACGGCGCGGCCCGTCGCGGATTCATTGTACAGGCTGACATTGCCCGAGACGAAGGGCACCGGCTGGTTCTCGTAGCCCTTGAGCCACAGGTTTCGGGCAGCGTCGGCGATTCCGCGAACGCCGTCGCGGAACTGTGCGAAGGCCGAGGGCTTCTCGGGATTCCCGTAGTTGAGACAATCGGTGAGGGCCTGGGGGACAGCCCCGACGGCGGCCACATTGCGCATACATTCGGCCACTGCACACGCGCCGCCCCAGTAAGCGCTGATATCTCCGTACGCCGGGTTGCAGTCCACGCTCAGCGCGCAGCCCACGGTGCTTCCGGGCAGCGGGCGGATCACGCCTGCTCCCGCTTCACCAGGTCGTATCACCGCATTGCCCTGAACCTCGGTATCGTAAGCTCGATAGACGAATGCGCGGGAGCACACATTACGCCAGCCCAGGACCTTGAGAAGCGTGTCGTGCAGGTCGGGCATATCGTACTCGGGTTCGGTTCCGGTGTACTCGACGGCTTCTTCCTCGCGGTCATACAGGATGCCGCCGGTGACCTGCTCGATGGGCGCGTCGCAAACGATGGTTCCGCCCTGTTTCACCCGGAACTGCTTCTCGGTGAGGACCCGGCCGACGACGCTGGCACGGGCGCCCTCGTACACGTTCGGCAGGTCCCAGTCCTCGTTGTAGATACGCAGGACTTCGGGTGCGAAAGTCTCGGGCACCGCCAGCAGGAAGCGCTCCTGGGTTTCGGCGCACATGATGACTTCGGGCAGAAGGTCAGGCAAGGCTACGTGGACGGCTTCGAGGTCAAGCTCCAATCCGAAGCCCCCGGCGGAGCAGATTTCGGAAGTGCCGCAGGCAAGGCCTCCTCCGCCGATATCCTTGATCCCGATGGGGATGCCGAGCTCCTTCGCTCTCACCCGCACAGCCTCATTGGCTTTGCGCATGCAAAGGACGTTTTCGAGGAACGGATCGGGTACCTGGACCGCGCCGCGATCCTCTTCCTGGTCCTCCTCGTCGATGATCTTTGACGCAAATGCACTCCCGCCAAAACCGGAATCGTCCGTGGGCTTGCCCACGAGGACGATGACGTACGGCTCGTCTTTCGCCTCGGGCGGCACGTATGAGTGGACGATGTCGTCCTCCGCCACGAGTCCCAGGGCGACTACGTTCACCAGGCAGTTGTCGTCGAAAGTCTCGTTGAAGTAGATATCCCCCGCGAGGCAGGGCACGCCGAGGGCATTGCCGTACTGCCAGATGCCATCCACGACGCCGCTCACTATCCAGCGGGTACGGTCGGCATTCTCGCCAGTGGGGTCACCGAAACGCAGGGGGTCGGCGGTGGCGATGACCCTCGCGCCCATACAGTCCACATCCCGCACGATGCCGCCGATACCGGTGGCTGCACCTTCGACGGGCAGGACCTGGGACGGGTGATTGTGACTCTCGTGGGCCATGACAATGCCCCAGCGCCGGCCCTCATGCTCCGTGAGAAAGACGATCCCGGCGTCCTCCTGCGGGCCAAGGATGACGTTGGGGCCCTCGGTTGGGAGGAACTCCTTGAGTGTCGGCTTGCTGCTCTTGTACGAGCAGTGCTCGGACCACTCGCTGTTGAAAATGTGCATCTCGGTGACGGTGGGGTCGCGGTGGAGGAAACCGGCGATCATCCGTGCCTCGTTGACGGTGAGACCCACTCCATTGTCGCTCATGAACTGCTGGAGCCCGGCGTCATCGAGATCTGATACGGGCAGGCGGCGGTCGTCGAGGTTCATTTCGGTCATCCTTGCGTCGTGGTCCAGGCCTCAGGAGATGGTGCCAGGCGGACCTGTTGGCGGGAACGTGGTCCCGGACCAGATAATACTAGTGAAGTGCGCGCCGGGCAAGGGTGTCGGGGCAGACGCAGCAGCGCAGGCGGCAGAGACCAGCCCGTGCCCCTGGGTTGAGTACCTGTTTAGCGTGCCGGCATGCGCGTGGGTTGGTGCCCCGGGTTGACGCCCCGCGCTGAAGCACGGGGCTAGAGGCCTTCGGCCGGGCGTCCTGCCGGACGCGAAGGTCGAGCGTCTCGCTCGACAGGTCGTTCGCCGTCGGTGCCCCGGGTTGAGTACCTGTTTA
>JABUFB010000022.1 GCA_013314775.1 Armatimonadota bacterium
ACCCTATCACGTCGTCATACAGCGAAGGGGTGCGGGGAAGGTCTTTGTGCTGCAACGCCATCACCTCACACCCACGATTCCCCTATGAACACGCAAGACCTCCCAACTTTTTCAGCGATTAGATCATCGCGATCCTCGCCGCTATCCTCTTTCCCGTCTTCGCCCGTGCGCGCGAGAAGGCGCGACAGGCAAGCTGCCAGTCGAACCTCAAGCAGATCATGCTGTCCGTAATCATGTACCAGCAGGACTACGACTCCCGGTATCCGATCGTCACGACTGGCCCGGACGCAGGTAACCTCGGTGCGCGCATTCCGGGGAACACCTGTGGCGTGATGGGCTGGTGCGACAACAAGACGCAGACGCTGCCCATCTCCGCGCCCGGCATGTGCCGCGCCGGATGGGTTCACAAGCGCCTGGAGCCCTACGTCAAGAACATCCAGATCTGGACCTGCCCGTCCATGACCCCGAATGCTGACCCCAATACCCAGAACTTCACATCCTATCTGAGCACTCTGTGCACGGTCAGCGCCTGGCCGACGTGGTGCCTCGAAGGCGATGCAGAGCAGGACCTGCGGCACTCACCAGCCGAGACCCCGCTTTACTTGGACGCAGTGCGCTGGTATGAGCCCGGCGGCGCCGCAAACATGCCGCGCAGTACGCTCCAAGCCGACAAGTATGGCTCGCCGCACACCCGCGACGGCAACGGCCCGATGAACGTTGGCTATGCCGACGGCCACGTCAAGTCAATGCCGGTCATGACCGCCGTCAAGGATATTGTCGCGAAGATGCCGCTCAACTAAGCCCCGGGCCTCCCGCACGATCCGAGACCGCCGGCACGTCTGTCCTGGTCGGCGGTCTCTTGCTGCCTCTCGCTCCGCAGGGCAGAACTTCTGACGCCGCTGCAGCGTCAACAACGACACTTGACGAGAAGTCCCTGGCTTTCCAGAATCGACGGTCTCAAACACCTGCACCCGGGGTGCAGAACAGCTTCCCGAAGGAAGGGATCCGGCACATGAAGCAGAAGGGCTTTACCTTGATCGAACTGCTCGTTGTCATTGCAATCATTGCGATCCTTGCGGCTATTCTTTTCCCGGTCTTCGCCCGGGCACGAGCCAAGGCACGTCAGGCGAGTTGTCTGTCCAACACCAAGCAAGTCATGACCGCGTTTCTCATGTACAACCAGGACTACGATGAACAGTGGCTCTATGATTCCGTGGTGCCGGGCAAGCCCCTGGGCAGTCAGGCTGCGAACGTCTGCTGGTGGCGGTTCCAGCTGGAACCGTACCTGAAGAACTGGGGCGTCCTGGTCTGCCCCGACGGCCTCCGCGACTCGGTGGCCGCGGCCGATTCCACAAACCAGTTCCATTTCAACTACGGATACAACGCCAACCTGCGGGCCCGTAAGGACGGCGATATCCGCACCCCTGCCGAGTGCGTGGCTTTCGGCGACTCGTCCCACTGGTACGGGAACCTCTGTAATGGTCTCTCCTTTGCCTGGAGCCGGGTCGACAAGCGTCCCGCGGGCAATGCCTGCAATGCTTCCCAAACCGCCAACTGGGTGGATTCGTGCACTCGACACAACGGCGGCTCGAACCTGGGGTACGCCGACGGGCACGCCAAGTGGCTCGCGGCCCAGGCGATTCAGAGCATGATGCCCGGTGCCGCCTTGCCGTAGTTGCGAGCAATGTGTCTGCAGTACAGCGGCCACCGTTCCGACGCCTGGAACGGTGGCCGCTTTCGCGACTCGGTGGTTCTCGCTGGCTACCGCAGCGACGGCGCCTGCCAGCTTTCCTCCGTGTAACTGTGCAACTCCAGGCGGTTACCGTCTGGATCGGTAATCCATGCCTGCCAGGAATTGTCCATGCCAAGCTTGGCGTCTGTGATCTCCACGCCGCGTTCGCGCAGCATCTCGACCGCCTGGGCGACATCCTCCACCTCCAGGCAGATGTGCCGATAGGAGCCGCCCTGCGACGAATCGTGGGTCCCTGTGAACAGTTCGATGAAACTCCGGCCAGCCACGTGCAGGTAGACACCGTACCGCTCGCCTTTGTCGTTGATGAAGTCAAAGGCCCGCGTCATCCCGAGCTTTTCCACGTAGAAATCGATTGCGGCATCCAGGTCCCGGACGGTGAAGCAGGCGTGCGCCAATGCTTTCAGCATTCTGATCCTCCACGAGTCTGCGCAAAGTGAGTCAGCTTTGTTCGGATGGGGCGGGGGTGCTTAGAAGCGCCGCCCCCAGGTCTGAGAGTTCCACCGTCATGCAGCCATCCGGCGCCGGCAGTTGCCGCCCGGAGATCAGGTCCGTCCACGGTTCGGTGCGAGGCAGGCCCTTGAGAGTGACCGTCGCATCATCGCTGAAACTAGTGACGAGCAGGTACTCCCTGCCATCTGCGCCGGGGACGATACAAGCGCGTCCCAGCTGTTCTTCGCACTGGACCGCACGGACACCGTCAGCAAGGTCGGCCGTATATTGCGCGTCCGCTCCGGAAACAACCGCCGAGGCGCAGTCGAGTACCACCGCGCCCGGGCTCACATCGTGCGGCTCTGCCCGGCACGGGAAGCAGAGCTCTTCATAGTACAGGCTGTCGCCGTAGCCGGAAGCTCGTCGTTGACCGGCCTGGTAGACGGCCATTTCTTCGGCCCCGTAGATCCCGATGCACCCGACCTGCCCATCGAGATTCATCCAACGTGAGCCGGTGCGGATGACCCCGCGCCCGTCACCCTTCGTCTCAATGGTCCCCGTCGCCGTCCGGTAATTGCGCCGGAAGCCGTTGAAAAGGTCGTTGGGCACATTGAGCTTCAGCCCCTTGACCTGTGACAGGTAGGTGCGTATGCCGAGGACACAGTATTCCATGACCACCATCGTGCAGTCATCCGGCAGCGCCGCCACCGCGTATTGATGCCGCGCTTTCTCGGGCGAAGTCCACCCTTCGGGCAGAACCGCTTTCACACAGTCGACCATCGTGCCCTTGGTGAGGAACCCACCCGGGAAATGCGCCTGCCGGTTCTCCTCCACGCTCCGCTTGCCGCTGTCCCCGAGCAGCCGCACATGGCCGCCCATGTTCGCACACCACTCCGCGTAATGGCCCGAGTCCGGGGGAAGGCACAGGCCCTGCGGCGGTTCGGATGCTCTCCAACTCCAGGATGCGATCCGCCGCAGCGAACGGTGCAGAATCGCCCCATGCGCGGGTTCCTGCCAGCTTCCTGCGACGCTCTCCTCAAAGGCCTCCGCGGATGGCGCAGGCGCAATGTTCAGAACCCGACGCCAGTACGCATTCATCGATAGCACCACTGCTTTGTCTGATTCAAGGCGGGTGTAATAGTAGGGGCTATCTTCGCGGATCGTCGCCAGGCGGGGGCTCAGGAAGCTCTGCTCCACGCTCGCCGCCTGTTCCGTCCGGATCAGCTCGAGTGCACCTGCCTCCAGCTCGGGCGCGTGCCCGTCGCCCAGGTAGTCCGCGCACCACAGGAGCGCGGGAAGCAGGTAGTCCTGGCAGTAGCAGTACCGCGTGCGGGTATCGCCACCGATTCTGCACAGCCTGCCGTCGGCGAAGATCAGCCGCTTCACCAGCCGCCACAGGTCTCCCGCGTGGTGGTAGAGTGCCTCAGGCGGGTCCCAGCTGTTGGTCCTGCAGGCAAAGTGGAACATGGCGATATTGCTCAGGCAGATGACCATGTACCCGACATTCAGGTACCCATGGTGGTCAAGGGCATAGTTCGGGAAGAAGTTGGGCCCCACGTGCCAGTCCCGCAAAGGTTTGCCCGAGATGATGCGGTCCTGGAGGGCGTCTGACACAACCGAGATACCATTGAGCAGGAACTGGGTGGACTTCTCGGCCCATTCCGGGATTCGCGGCTCATCCGGGTACATGCGGCAGACCCGGGCGAGCAGGGCACCATTCCAGATGTTTGACTCCGGCTTATTGCCACCCTCCGATGCCCACAGCGTTCCCTGAACAGGCAACTTCAGGATGCCGTCGGCTTCAGAGACCAGCATCCGCCGCAGACCGTCGCGATCGGCCTGGGTGAGATGGGGCTCGATGGCCTCCACGCCGTGCATCATGCGCTCGATGCCCAGCACTGAGATCCACGTGTGCCCCCATTTGCGGCCATCCGTGCAGTGGTGGCTGCCAGTGATATGGCTCTCAATCGAGAACCGCAGTGCTCTCAGGCAGCGGTCGAGGATCTCCTCGCGGGACACTCCCGCTGCCGCTTCATCAAGGTTTGGGTCAGCCGCGAGCACTCCGAAGGCCCCGATGAACTTCTGGTTGGTCTGCACCCCCCAGCTGTCGTAGCCGGAGCCAAAGCAGCCGAGGTCGGGTCGCGCAGGGTCATCCCACCAGTATGTACGCGCGAATTTCGCCCACGGCTGCAGTACGCGCGTGAAATCGGCGGCGGTTGGGGGCGCTGGCATATCGCGGATCACCATCCCGGTCGAGATCTAGTCGTCGTCTTCATCTGTGCTTTGTTCGCCCGGAAATGGGGGAAACCTCCGCGGCTGAGACTTTGGGAGGTGAGCGCACAAGCTGTTGAGAATTGCATTCCTGCATTCCGCAACCCTGCCTGCTCAATGCCACCGCAGGCTAGCCCTGTGTGGAGTTGATCCATGTCTCGCGTCTGTGTCGCTCCTTGCTCCGGCTACGACCCTGCATCGGTGCGCAGGGCCGTGCGTGAGTGCTTCGAATGCTGGCCGGACGCATCCTCAAGGCTCAGCGACGGCGCTCGGGTTCTGCTGAAGCCAAACATGATCAACGCACGTCCTCCTGAGAGCGCCGTCTGCACGCATCCCGCCTTGGTGCGCGCTGTGGCTGAGATCTGCTGCGAAGCCGGATGCGAAGTGGTGGTTGCGGATGAGCCCGGTTACGCGCTCGTGGATGACCCTGGTCGGCTCTTTTCAGATGCCGGGATCGTTCAGGCCCTGGAAGGCCTGCCGGTTGAGGTACGCCTGCTCAAGCACGGCGGGTACCGGGAGGTCTCTGTCGACAGACCTCTGCGCGTAAGTCAGCTGCGCATCTCACGGATGATTCTCGATGCCGATGTGGTCATCAACCTGCCCAAATGCAAGACCCACCAGATGACCCTGTTCACCGGAGCCGTCAAGAATATGTTTGGCGCGTTGGCTCCGCGAGACCGGGTGCGCCTGCACATGCTGGGGGAGTTCGTGGCCTTCGGCGAAGCCGTCGCG
Source organism: Armatimonadota bacterium (assembly GCA_013314775.1). Classification (NCBI taxonomy): domain Bacteria; kingdom Bacillati; phylum Armatimonadota; species Armatimonadota bacterium. The sequence goes on from JABUFB010000022.1 coordinate 5,186, forward strand.
GACACATTCTCCACCTGCATCCCTGATTTCAATCTGATGGATGCGGTCACCGCCATGGAGGGCAAAGGCCCCAGCCATGGGAAACCGCGCCAACTCGGTGTGGTCCTCGCCTCGGCGGACGCGGTTGCTCTCGATACAGTGGCGGCCCATCTCATCGGGATCACCGCAGACGAAATCCAGGTCATCGTGGCCGCTGCCGACAGAGGCCACGGGAGCGCTGACCTGGCCGGCATCTCTGTTGGCGATGTTGACCTGACGCCTTTTCGGCAGGAGTTCGAAAGGCCCCCCGGAGGAATCCGGCGGGGATTCCCGGGGTGGATGGGGCGCCTCGTCCAGAATTCCCTCTGGGTACGCCCCAAGGTGCTCGCCGGCAAGTGTATCCGGTGCGGCGCCTGCGCGGCGATCTGCCCCGGCGACGCGATTATCATCCGCCGGCATGCGGAGATCGACCGCGACAAATGCATCGAGTGTTTCTGCTGCCAGGAAGTCTGCCCAGTGGGAGCCATCGACACCGCCACCAGTTTTCTGTACCGCACTTTCCTGCATGGCCGCCGCGGCCGCCCCGTGCGGACTGCATGAGCGCTGAAGGAAGCAGCATCGGGTGGACTCTTCTCGCGGGCATCTGCCCGTCATCTGATCGCGTGCCTGAGAGTGTCTGCACCTTCCGAGATCAGGCGCTTTTCCTGCTGTGTATGAGTTCCGCCGGCCAGGAGCGTGCTAAGATCTCGCTGGTGGGCCTTCTGCCTCACAGCCCGCGAAGCGGGGGGCAGCCTATAGCCACGGGTGGGGTGGAGCGATGGGGAACGGCCCCCGTGGACTTGGCTGTGTTTCAGGGACTCTTGGATAATCCTCGCAAGCCGGTGTCCGGGAGCTTTTAGCGTCGCTGTGGCTGATCCCGTGCCGCCGGACCTGCCGGCTGTGACGCAACGGCGGCGCCTCCTTCTGTTTCCGGTAGGGTCGGGGAGGGACACGAGGTTGGGGCTTGAGCGGATCCACCTGCTTGTGGGCAACGCGCCCAACAACGCGCTTAGCTTGTTGACAGCTGCCGTTTCCGCTACAATAGCGCCTTGATGCCATTCAGGCTGGATTGAAGGTGATAGCCGTGAGGTCCATCAGCGACATGCCCGGTAAGCTCTTCGTGGTGGAGGGCATTGACGGGTCCGGGAAGAGCACCCAGATCTACCTCCTCTACCGCTGGCTCATGTCCGAACGATATTCCACCTTCTTCTCCGAGTGGAACTCCTCGCCACTGGTCAAAGAAACCACGCGGCGGGGCAAGCGCAAGCATCTGCTTACGCCTACCACATTCAGCCTGATCCATGCCACAGATTTCGCCGACCGGAACGAGCAGAACATTCTTCCTGCGCTGAAAGCCGGTGCGGTCGTGCTCGCGGACCGCTATGCATACACCGCCTTCGCGCGTGACGTCGCCCGGGGTTGTCACCCTGAATGGGTGCGCGAGGTGTATTCCTTCGCAGTCCAGCCCACTGTCGGATTCTATTTTCGCGTGCCGCTGGATGTGGCTCTGGAGAGAATCTTGGTGGGACGACCGGAGCTGAAATGGTACGAGGCAGGCTTGGACTTGGGCCTGAGCGATGATCCGTATGAATCTTTCAGGCTGTTCCAGGAACGCATTCTGCGGGAATACGACAAGATGATCGAAGAGTTCGGCCTGCACGTGATCGACGCAACGCTTCCCATCGCCGAACAGCAAGAGCAGGTTCGCGAGATCGTCCGGCCCTACCTGAAAGATGTGCTTCGCCAGCCGGAGGGATTGCGCGGACGCAGGCTCGGCGCAGCCAAGGAGGCAGCCGAATGAAGCCCCAGAGCTACTGGCACCCGATGTCGTCCATGCCCGCTGAGCCCCTGCCGGGGAAACTCATCGTGCTGGAGGGCACCGATGGCGTGGGCCGCTCTACGCAGATCCAGATGCTCAAGAACTGGCTTGAGAGCATGGGCGTCGCGGTCTACGATACGGGCCTGAGTCGTTCGGTGCTGTGCGGCCGGGACCTCCAGCGCGCGAAGCAGGGGCATACGCTCGACCCGATCACCCAGGCGCTGTACTATGCTACGGACTTCGCCGACCGCCTGGAAAACGAGATGCTTCCTGCCCTCCGGGCGGGTTGCGTGGTCCTCACCGATCGCTATATCTATTCGCTCATGGCTCGAGCCATCGTGCGCGGCAACGACCCGAAATGGGTGCGACGCGTCTACGGCTTCGCAGTGATCCCGGACCTGATTCTCTATCTGCAGGCCGATCTCAGCGCTCTAATTCCCCGTGTCCTGGCCGCCGGCGGCTTTGACTACTGGGAGTCGGGCTCAGACTACCTGCGTGGTGACAGCCGATACGACTGTTTTGTGCGACACCAGGACGCGTTGCTGGGCGTTTTCAAGCGTATGACTGACGAGTACGGTTTCGTCACCATCGATGCGAACCGCACCGTTATGGAGGTCTTCGCAGACCTGCAGGCACGAATCCGCGAGGTGGTGAAGGACCTGACCTTCATCCCGTCGCGGGAGCCTGCATCACCCGAAGAGTATATGCTTCCCGTTCCCAAGCCCCTCGACGAGCGCCCGACCCGCAGTATGGCCGACATCATCGCGGACCTGCTGGCGAGCCTTCAGGACGAGTAGGGGCTACAACAACCAGGCTGTCATGATGGCGCTTCTGGGTGCCACACCACGCTCGCCGCGGTGTGTTCCGGCGCGAGCACTGCTTCGGCTTCGCCGGAAGCAGTCGCACCCGCCGCGTCTGCTGCTGCACCTTAGCGTTCTCCATTCGCTATTCACTATCCGCTATTCCCCATCCACCTGCCCCTGCTTGACTCCCCTCCCGCCTTCTTGTAGTGTTTCCGTGCTCTGTGCGAAGCAAGTTTGCGAGTCTCTGCGCCGAAAGGAAGTCCGCGAAATGCGACACGATCTGCTCCTTGTGACCCCGCCTTCGGTTCCGCCACTGGACCCAGAATTCAAGCCCGCCGTCCTCGGTAACCGGGCATTTCTGAAGGCTGTTGATGAATCCGGAAAGGGCGTGCCGCTGCGGATAGCTCTCGTCCGTGGCGACGGTTCCGTCTCGACCTTCGACACCCGCGCCTTCGCGCCCGATGCCCCTCTCGCCGCCGCCAACCTGACGTATGCCGAGCGCCTGGTGAAGTTCTTGCTTTGGCAACGTGGCGGATGGAAGGTCATCGTCGGCGGTCCGACAGAGATCGGCGAACACATTCGCAAGGTCTATTCACCCCAGGGCGAGCGCGCCTTTGACTACGAGTTCATGGGCGAGACAGTCTACGAGCATCCCTTCACGGTGGAGATCACTGACGCCGAGAGCGTCCCCGAAACCAGCGAAACAACCGCGCCGCTTGGCCGGCATCTCGATGGCTGCCGCGTTGGCTTCGACCTTGGCGCCAGCGACCGCAAGACGAGCGCAGTCGTGGACGGCAAAGACGTCTTCACGGAAGAGGTCAAGTGGGATCCCAAGACAGCGACGGACTGGCACTATCATTACGAGGGCATCAAGCATTCAATCCAGCGCGCGGTGGACCACCTGCCCCGTCTCGATGCAATCGGCGGCAGCGCTGCGGGTGTCTACATCAACAACCGCGCTATGGTTGCATCGCTGTTCCGCGGTGTGCCGAAGGACGATTTCAACGCGCACATCAAGCCTCTGTTCGAGAACCTCGGGCGGGAGTTTGGCGTGCCCCTCGTCGTGGTCAATGACGGCGAAGTGACAGCTCTTGCCGGCTCTATGTCCCTGGAGGCCAACGCAGTTCTCGGCGTCGCCATGGGTTCAAGCGAGGCCGCGGGCTATGTGACGCCCGATGGCAACATCACGGGGTGGCTGAACGAGCTTGCTTTCGCGCCGGTTGACTTCAACCCCAATGCCCCGCAGGACGAGTGGTCGGGCGATATCGGGTGTGGTGTGAACTACTTCTGCCAGACCGGGGTTATGCGTCTTGCCGCCGCCGCGGGCCTGGAGTTTGAGGCCGAGAAGTCGGTGCCGGAGCGCCTGGAAGACGTGCAGGCGTGGATGAAGGAAGGCAAGCCGGGCGTCGCAGAGATCTACGAATCGATCGGCATCCAGTTCGGCTACACCATCGCCCATTACGCGGACTTCTACGAGATCGAAAAGATGCTGATCCTCGGCCGCGTCACCACTGGTTCCGGGGGCGACTTGATCCTTGAGAAGGCCCAGGACGTGCTGGCCAGGGAGTTCCCGGAACTCTCGACGAAGATCGAGTGTATGCTGCCCAACGAAAAGCTGCGCCGCGTGGGGCAGGCGATCGCCGCAGCCAGCCTGCCGGTGATCGGATAGGCGCGACACCCGAGACGCAGGTCCCACCGTCGAGCACGGCGAACTAGACGCCTGTCCCGTCGCGGGCAGGCGTCTTCCGTGACAGGCAATGAATAGACCCGAAGGGATGGTCACGATGGAATTCCGAACACCCGGCGCACAACTGTACATTCCCGATGGAACCCCGGAGCCCGAGGCGATCAGCCGGACGACGCACATGGGCATTTCCGCGCACCAGGACGACCTGGAGATCATGTCCTACGCGGGCATCATCGAATGCTTCCAGAGCGACAGCAAGTGGTACGGCGGCGTCATCATGACCAACGGTGCCGGCGCGCCCCGCGCTGATCTCTACGGCGAGTACACGGATGAGATGATGATCGAGGTGCGCGCCAAGGAACAGAAGAAGGCCGCCTACGTGGGCGAGTACTCCTTCCAGGCGCTCCTTCACTACGGAAGCAAGGCTCTGAAGGATCCGGCCTGCGTGGACCCCACCGAGGAGCTTCGCGACCTGCTCCAGATCGCCCAGCCCGAGGTGATTTACACCCACAATCTGGCCGACAAGCACCCGACCCATGTCGCCGTGACCATCACGGTCATCCAGGCCTGCCGCCTACTCCCCGCCGAGCTCCGTCCGAAACAGGTCCTTGGCTGCGAGGTCTGGCGCGACCTAGACTGGATGATTGACAAGGACAAGGTCGTCCTGGACTGCACCAGCCATGAGAACCTGCAGGCTTCGCTCCTCGGCGTGTTCGACTCCCAGGTCTGCGGCGGAAAGCGCTATGATCTCGCGACCCTGGGGCGCCGCCGGGCACACGCGACCTATCACGAATCCCACGGCGTTGATGTGGCCGAACTGCTCAACTTCGCCATGGACCTGACGCCGCTCATCAACGACGCGAGCCTGTCGCCCGTGGATTATGTGAATGCATACATTGACCGGTTCAAGGCTGAGGTCGAGGAACTCATCAGCGCTGTGCTGCCATAGAAAGCAACCCAACCTGCAGGTCGGCGTGGGCCGACCGTCCCAGTCATCCGCCTTCCGCGTTCACGGTGCGACAGGGACATTCATCTTCGTTGTCTGACCCGAGACAGGCGCCCGCCGCCAGGTTGGGTGCCTGTCTCCACTGGATTGCCGCCCTCACGCCATGACCCGGTATCAGTTTGAGACCAACTCCACCGAAGAGACCGAAAGCATTGGCGCGGCGCTTGGCGCGGTTCTGCGCGCGGGTGACGTCATCGCGCTCACCGGTGAGCTCGGTGCAGGCAAGACCTGCTTCGTGCGCGGGCTGGCCAGGGGTATCGGCGTTCGAGATGCGGTCACCAGCCCCACTTTCATTCTCATCCGCGAGCATCGCGGAGACCCTGGTCTCTGCCACGCCGACGCGTACCGCCTCTCTTCGGGCGCTGAACTGGAGGACCTTGGCCTGGAAGACATCCTGTCGCATTCGGTTTTCGCGGTGGAGTGGGCGGAGCGTGTGGCTGACGCCCTGCCTCCAGATCGCATCGAGGTTCACCTCGAGTACGAGGAGGACGGGCGTCGGATCACGCTGACTGCTCTGGGCGACTCTGCGGCCGAAAGACTGCGGGAGGCGTTGGCATGAAGGTCCTCGGTATCGAGACTTCCGCTCACCACAGCAGTCTCGCGCTCTTGGTTGATGGCCACCTGGAACGAGAGAGCTTCTTCCCCAGCCGCATGTCCCTGGGCCAGACCCTCGCCAGCCACATCCAGGAAGTCCTTGGCTGCCCAGTGGCTGCGGACGCCGGCCTGACGGCTATCGGTGTCTCCCTTGGCCCGGGCTCCTTCACCGGACTGCGCGTGGGCATCGCCGCGGCAAAAGCCCTGGCGCATGCACTGGGAATCCCGCTGGTCGGTATTCCCACCCACGAAGCCATCGCTTGGCCTGTCGCCAGCATCTCCGACCGCTCGATCTGCATCCTGCAGCATGCCCGGACGGACCAGGTCTATTGCACGCTTTTCGCCCCGGGCTTGTCTGACGGCCATCTGCAGCCGATCTTCGACACGTGCGTTCTCCCAATCTCGGCCCTGGTCGGGCGACTCACCATCCATGCCAGACCACTGATCGCGCTGGGTGACGGACTGGAACGCCACGGAACAGTCCTGCGCGATGCACTTCGTGAGGAACTCTTCATCCCCCCGTCCGTTCTCCAGATACCCCGAGCCGCCGTGGTTGCCAAGCTTGCCTCGGAGCGGGCCGCGCAGGCCGATCCCGGCGCGGCGATGAACCTTCGCCCCACATATCTTCTGGTCTCCCAGGCCGAAATGTCTCACAATGTAGACCTCGGACAGAAGTGATCCACAGGAGGCCCGCCATGCGTGCTCTCTGGCCGGTGATGTTGTCCGCGACGTTACTCGCCGTGGCTATGGTCCATGCTCAGAGCCTCGTGATCAAGCAACCCATTTCAGACGAGAGTGCCCGGCAGGCCCAGCTTATCGACAATGGCGACCTGGGGATCGTCGAAGACGGACAGTTCGCCGGCTGGAAGGCGTGGGAGCTCGGGTACGAGGTGGACGCGGAGGTCAGCCGGAGCGCCCCCACAAGTGCGCGGTGCGTGCTGGATTCGGCGGATCAGGTGCGGGGGATGACCTATGTCCTCACCCTGAACCAAACCCGTCCCACGCCCATCGTCGCCGAGTGCTGGAGCAAATGTGAAGGCGTGTCCGGGGGCCGCGACGGCAACTACTCGCTGTATCTCGACCTGGAGTATATGGACGGGACGCCGCTGTGGGGCCAGATCGCACCCTTCCGGTCCGGCACCCATGATTGGGAAAAGCGGACAGTCACGGTTGTCCCCACAAAACCTATCAAGAACGTGAGCATCCACGGGATCTTCCGCCTGCGCAAAGGGACTGCGTGGTTCGACGACTTCAAGTGCTGGGAGCTATCCCTGCCGGAAGGTGCCAGCCAGTTCGACAGCGTGGGCGTTGGCCGCACTGTGCCCATTCCCGCCGACAGGCTCATCCGCGGTCTGGGACTGGCGGTACGCGATGCCGCCGCTAATTCCGGGATCATAGCGCCCGCGATGACCGTCACCGCCGACGCCACAGGCACGCTGGCCAAGGGTGACATCCCCGAGCTGAGCCTGCAACTTGAGGCCCGCTTCACTGACATCGACAACGGTGTGCGGGTGGACGGCACGATCCGCGACACCACAGGGCAGGATCGGGCCGTCACCGTCTATGCCATCCAACCCTTGGATGCGGTAGGCTGGAACTGGCATCAGGACGCCCGCAGCCATCAGACCATTGCGCCCAATGTGAGCTACCGAAACTGGATTTCCGTGGGCGCAGGGTCCAACGGAATGGCGTCATGGTATCCACTTGCCTGCGTCTCCAATGACGAGCGAGCGGCTGCGATCGGCGCTCCCATGGATGTGCCGCGCCTGTATCGGTTCGCGTACGAGGCCGCTTCGCGCGAGCTGTACGCAGCCGTTGACCTCGGCCTGAGCGTTGACACCGCGAAGTACCCGTCCTCCGCCACCTTCAGCTTTGTGGCATACACCCCCGACCAGCCGTCCTGGGGGTTCCGCTCGGCTCTGGCCGCATACTACAGGCTGTTCCCGGACTGCTTCACCAAGCGCAACGCGAAAGAGGGCATCTGGATGCCCTTCACCGACATCTCCTCGGTGGAGGGCTTTGAGGACTTCGGCTTCCAGTTCCAGGAGGGAGCGCCCAACCCCGCCTTCGACGAAGAGCATGGCATCTACAGTTTCGTCTATGTGGAGCCCATGAGCCATTGGCTCGCGATGCCGGAAGAGATGGAGCGCACCGATGAGCGGGCAAAAGCGCTGATCAGAGAGCAGGCTGCGCGCGGGGTGCTCCAATCCCAGTCTACCTTGACCTCCGCGATCGAGGACGAGAACGGCGAATGGCAGGGCGGCATCACCAAGGCGCCCTGGTGCGACGGCGCCCTGTATATCCTGAACCCCAGCCCCAACGTGCCGTCCGATCCGCCAGGCAGCATCACCCAGTTTGAGCATGAATGGCGCAGCATCGAGGGAGCTTTCCGTAATGCATCCTCGCAGCGTAGTGCCTGGCGCGCCTGGGAGCGGGGTTTCGCACCGGCGCCCGGCGAGGGCCGCGCCGGCTCCACGGCAATCCGTCTGGTGCGGGCCGCCGGCCAGACCAACGCCGGCGCGAGCCAGTCGGTACAATTGGGCCAGAAGGAGCCTGCCCCGCTGGTTGCCCGCGTCTGGACGAAAGCCGTGGACGTTTCTGGCGAACCGGACAACAACTATGCGCTGTACATCGATCTGACTTACTCCGACGGCACGCCCGGCTGGGGGTTCGTGGCTTCTGCGCCCACCGGCACAGGTGACTGGCAGCTTCTGGAGCAGACCATTCGACCCGCGAAGCCCGTAACCACAGTGAGCTATCATCTGCTCCTGCGCGCGCCCCATGAGGGCACAGTCTGGTTCGACGACGCCTTCCTCGGTCTGGAGGGCAGCGACGAGAACCTCCTGCGGCAGCCCGACTTCGAACCCGTGGCGACATCCACCCAGATGAAAGTCGAACTCGACGGCACGTACATCGACTCCTACGAGATGGGCGCCACCAATCTGAACTACCGGCGGAAGCACTTCGCGCAGGCTGACATCCCCCTGGTCTACGACTCCGAAAGGCGCGTCTGTCAGCTCGGCGTGTTCAATACGGTTGAGTTCTCGCGTGAGGTCTCGCGGCGTATGCTGGAACGGGGAAAGATGATGTTCGCCAACTCCACGCCGATCCGCTTCCCGTGGCCCGCAGCGCATCTCGATGTGATGGGCATTGAGACCAACTGGGCTTCGGGCGGCAAGTACAGTCCAAATCCTGACCCGGTGATGAGCTATCGGCGCGCTATCTGCTACCAGCGTCCATACTTGCTTCTGCAGAACACGGTCTATGAGGACTTCAAACCCGAGTGGGTGGAGTTGTACTTCAAGCGGTGCGCGGCGTACGGGATCTTCCCGAGCTTCTTCAGCCACAACGCAGCGGATGATCCTTATTGGCAAAGGCCGAACCTGTATAACCGCGACCGCCCGCTATTCAAACAGTGGATCCCGGTCATCAGCGCTTTGAACGCCGCAGGGTGGGAGCCCGTCACTCATGTTCGCAGCGACGATCCGAAGGTTTACGTGGAGCGGTTCGGAAGGCCCGGCGGGCCCTTGTATCTGACAGTCTTCAATGACAGCCAGGAGCCGCGCACAGCGAAGTTGACCGCGGATCTAGAAGCGCTTGGGCTCACAGAGTTGCCGGGAGAGTGGGGAAGAGACGGGGTAATGCTTCCGGCGGAAGACGTGGCGGTGATCCGGCTGAAGTGATACAGAAACCGGGGACCGGCACCCGGGTCGTGCAGCCGTGGGCGCGATCGGTGCCTGTATCCGACCCGGGTGCTGGAGACGACACTGCTCCGCAGGAACAAATGCCTGCTGTCAGATGCCCAGCTTGAGCTGCCCGGTGGGATCCTGGATGAACGCCGGGGTCTCGCGGAACAGGACGCGCTCGGCCTGTTCGCTGCGCTTCCCCGGATTCCAGGAGGAGACCGGCCGATAGTACCCCATGACTCGCGTCCAGACCTCGCACGGCTGGCGCTCAGATTCCGGGATGTCGGCGATAGTCACGGTTGCTGCATTTCTGGGTTCGGGCATGGCTGCTCTCCTCAGACGGCGACCTGTTGCACGCTGTCGCGGCTCTGCGAAGCCAGTTCCGCGCGCTTGCGGGCGATGAGCTGCTCATCGCACTTCGGGCAGTACCTGTGCTCCCCGCTGATGTACCCGTGGCGCGGGCAGATCGAGAAGGTGGGCGTCACCGTGATATATGGCACCCGGAATCGTTCCAGGCACCTGCGCACCAGATTCTTGCAGGCCTCGGGGCTGGTGATCTGCTCGGCCATGTACAGGTGAAAGACAGTTCCGCCGGTGTACATTGCCTGCAGCGACTCCTGATGTTGCAAGGCCGCGAATGGGTCATCCGTGTAGCCCACTGGCAACTGGCTGGAGTTCGTGTAGTATGGTGCGTCTTCTGGTCCAGCCTGGATGATGTCAGGAAAACGCTTGCGATCTTCGCGCGCGAAACGGTATGTTGCGCTCTCAGCAGGCGTGGCCTCCAGGTTGTACAGGTTTCCGGTTTGCTGCTGGAACTCCACCATTTTCTCCCGGATATGCTGGAGCATCTCAATGGCCAGCGCCTTGCCGGCGTCTGTAGTTATGTCCTCGCGGCCGCCGGTGAAGTTGGCTATGCACTCGTTGATTCCGTTCACGCCGATGGTGCTGAAGTGGTTCTTCAGACGCCCGAGATACCGCTGCGTGAAGGGCAGGAGCCCGGAATCAATGCAGCGCCCGATGGTCTTGCGCTTGAGTTCAAGGCTGGTTTTCGCGATCTCCAGCAGTGCGTCCATGCGAGCGTAGAGGCTCTGCAGATCGCCCTTCGCCAGGTAGCCAAGCCGCGCGCAGTTGAGCGTCACGACCCCTACCGACCCCGTCTGTTCCGCTGATCCGAACAATCCGTTGCCCCGCTTCAGCAGTTCTCGCAGGTCAAGTTGCAGGCGGCAGCACATTGACCGCACCATGCTTGGGGACAGCTCGGAATTGATGAAGTTCTGGAAGTACGGGGTGCCGTACTTGGCAGTCATCGCAAACAGCGGCCCGGTGTTCGGGTGGTTCCAGTCGAAGTCCGGGGTGATGTTGTAGGTTGGGATCGGGAAAGTGAACACTCGACCGCGCCGGTCGCCTGCGGTCATGACCTGGAGGAACGCGCGGTTGATGATGCCCATCTCTTCCGAGAGTTCGCCGTAAGTGAAATCTGCGGGCTCGCCGCCGATGAGTGGCTGCTCGTCTCGGAGGTCCTCGGGGCAGGTCCAGTCAAGGGTGATGTTCGTGAAAGGCGTCTGAGTGCCCCAGCGCGAAGGGACATTGAGGTTGTACACGAACTCCTGAATGCACTGCAGCACTTGGTCGTAAGTCATATTGTCGCGCCGCACGAAGGGCGCAAGGTACGTATCGAAAGAGCTGAATGCCTGGGCGCCGGCCCACTCGTTCTGCAAAGTGCCCAGGAAGTTGACCATCTGCCCGACCGCGCTGGACAGGTGCTTTGGCGGCGCCGCCTCGACCTTCCCCCGCACTCCGTTGAAGCCCTCGACAAGCAGCGTCCGCAGAGACCAGCCCGCGCAGTAACCGGCCAGCATGTCCAGGTCGTGGATATGCAGATCGCCCTCGCGATGGGCTTTGCCGACTTCGGGTGGGTACACGGCTGTGAGCCAGTAGTTGGCGGTCACCTTGCCGCTCACATTCAGGATTAGTCCGCCAAGGGAGTAGTCCTGGTTCGCGTTGGCGTGGACCCGCCAGTCGGCCTGATCGAGGTACTCGTCGATAGATGAGACCGCATCCACCAGCGCCTGGCGTTCCTGGCGCAGTCGCTGATGCTGCTCGCGGTAGAGGATATACGCCCGGGCTGTCTCGAAATACTCGGCAACCGTCAAGGTCTTTTCGACGACATCCTGAATCTGCTCGACCGTGGGGGCATCGTTCCAAGGCAGCGCGCGGATCGCATCGAGCACCTGTGCCGTGAGCGTCGCGGCTTCATCGTCCCCGTATTCCCCCGTGGCCTTTCCGGCTCGCGCTATCGCCGACTGTATCCGAGTTGCATCGAAAGGGGCTCGCGAACCATCGCGTTTGACCACATGAGTGACGGGGAAACCGCGCCTTGTCGTCATGCTCGAACGCCCTCCCGGGTCCGCGACGAATGCTGGAAAGCGGCTCTGACGCCAGTTTCGCTACTCCACAACAACCAAGGACAGTGGGGGCTGAACTTCCCCCCGCTCGTCAAATGCGTGCCGCGTCCGACCTGAGGAGACCGGTCCCACAATCGCCTGCCCGCGATCGGTCAAACGGAGGCCGGCTGGCTTCACCCTCGAAAGCGCCGGGTGTGGAAGACGCCGCAACTGCGACGCCGCTCGGGCCAGGTATTCGGACTTGCGGGCTGTGCGGTCCGCCTGCGAGCTGGGGAGCTCCGTGCTGTGCCGCCGGGTTTCCGCTACAGTTCTCGTTCCCGCTCACCGCTGCGGGGCAGTTCCGGTTTTTCACCGGATTCCCTGTGCGAACTCTTTGGGAGTCCACCGCGAGCGAGAGTAAGCTTAGAGGGATGACGCCCTTTTGTCAAGCCGGATTCGGGCCAGGAATTGTGCACGTTGGTACATGTTCTGGGCCCCAATTTTATACAGACTTCACACATTTCTGCCCCGGCAGCTCAAGGAGTCCGGGACCTGGAAAGCTTTTGGATTCTTGCAGGAAACCAGTCTTCGCGTAGCGAAACTGGGCCCTGACCTCACGTCCAGAATGCGCTCCTGGAGGCGCCTATCATGCCTACGATCGACCACTTTCTGCCGGCCGTCGCAGTCACACAGGGCCCGAAGTTCCACTGGTTCGGCTACTATGACAAGTTTCCCTGGGATGCCACCGGGCGCTATCTTCTGGCGCTCGAAGTCGATTTCATGGACCGCGTGGTACATCCGGATGACGTAGCCACCATCGGCATGGTCGACCTCGCCGACGGGAACCGCTGGATCCCGCTGGCTGAGACTCAGGCCTTCAACTGGCAGCAGGGCACTCACCTTCAGTGGCTCGCGACAGCGCCCGACCGCGAGATTATCTACAATGCACTCAAGGGCGACCATTACGTGTCCGTTATCCAGGATGTTTTCACCGGGGAGAAGCGCGAGTTGCCGCGGCCAATCTATGCGGTGAGCCGGGACGGGACCAAGGCGGTCAGCCTCAACTTTTCCCGCGTTCACTCCACGCGGCCCGGGTACGGCTACAATCACCTCATGCATCTGGCCGGGCCGGATGTAAGCGATGAAGACGGCATCTGGATCGTGGACCTGCGCACCGGCGAGAACCGGCTGATCATCAACCTGGAACAGATCACGAAGTTCGCTCCGCAGGATTCCTTCGAGGGCGCGCGACACTGGTTCAACCACCTGCAGTTCAACACCATTGACAGCAGGTTCATCTTCCTGCACCGCTGGCGGCACGGCAGCGCGCCATGGGGTACGCGCCTGTTCACAGCAGCGACCGACGGCTCCAATATCTGCCTGCTCAATGACCACCAGATGACTTCGCATTTCGACTGGTGCGGAGCGGACAAGGTGCTCGCCTGGGCGCGGCGATATGATAGGGGCGACCATTACTACCTGTTCACCGACTGCCGAGACGACATCGAGATCGTGGGCGAAGATGTATTCCAGACCGACGGTCACTGCTCGTACTCGCCCGACGGCAAGTGGATCCTCACTGACACCTACCCGGATAAGGACCACATGCGCACGCTCATCGTATACCGGGTCGCGGATAACACCCGCATCAACCTGGGCCGTTTCCTGTCGCCACCCGTGGCCGATGTCGAGTTCCGTTGCGATCTGCACCCGCGCTGGAGCAGAGATGGCCGGACCGTTTGCTTCGATTCGGTCCACGAGGGCCAGCGTCAGGTCTACCTGATGGATGTGAGTGAAGTCGTGGCGGGCTGAACGACCCCACTTTCCCGGAGGGCTTGCCATGTACGAGAATAAGCTGATGAAAGACGGCCTGTGTGATCCGCCGAGAATTGTCATCAAGGCCCGGCAATTGCCAGCGGTCGTCTGCCGGCTTGGCGGTGCCGACTGCCCGATTCTCGGCGAGAACCAGGCCCGAGCCATCCTCGAGGTCCTTCAGGCGGATCCGACGGCCTCGATACGTCTCACCAGCGATGCCGACTGCGCACCGCACTACACCATGCTGGATGATGAGGACTTCCGGCGGCAGAATCGCGAGGCGGTGTTCAACCGAAAGCGCGACCTGGATGTCCTGCAGAAGCTGGGCCTGTGCCCCGGGGATACCCGGCGCGCGCGCTACTTGTACGAGTTGCTCTTCACCAGGGTGGAGACCCTCCGCGGCATATGCGCCTTCGATACGCCGGGCTGGGAGGGTTGCCCGCTGGCGTCTTCCGGCATCTATGAGAACGTGCGCTCGCGTGGCTGGCAGATGGTGGTGCATGCGCGCAGTTCCGAGGAGATGGCCCAGTCGCGGGAGGAAAATGTGGAGGCCATACTCCACGGTGACCGCATCTTCATGCGCCCGCATCACATCATGTGCCTGGCGTGCTGGTACAATGGCGGTCAGTCATCGGGCCTGCGGCCCAACGACACGCTCGCAGAGATTCTCGAACGGGTGCGGGCCGATCCGAAAGTCCCCATCACTCTGGTCGAGGGCACCTGCATGGCCTGCCATTGCTGCGACGGGTTTGACCCGCCGACCGGTCGCTGCGTCCACAGTGGTGGGCTCATACGCGACTACAAGAAGGACCTGGACTGCTTCCAGATGCTGGGCATGTATCCCGGCGACACGCTCCCGGCGGACGAGATGTTCGCCCTGGTTCTTGAACGCATTGGCTCCACCCGAGACGTCTGTGGATACGGTACGGGCGAGGTGACCGCCGAGGAGTGGCGCATCTGCAACGACCCGGCAGGTAGCCCGGGCTACGCTGAAACCCGGAAGAGCGGGCTACTCGGTTGAGAGGTCGGGTTCTGTGTGGAGGCTTTGTATTGAACGCTCTGTCCCAACGCCGACCCCAGAAGCGTTCCAGCGATTTCTGGGTATTGCTCTCACACGCAGAGGACCTGCCTGAGCATGCGCGACCTGGTGCGACAGATCCGCGACGAACTCATGGGGACACCCGACACTGTGTGCCTGGAGCGCGCCCGTCTGGCAACCGAAGCCTGGCGAGTGCATGAGCATGAGCCGGCGCCGATTCGCCGCGCTCATGTGCTCGCGCACGTCTTGCGCAATATGACCCTCGACTTACGCTCCAACCCTGTCTTCGCCGGGAACACTTCGGCGCGCCCGCGGGCTTGGATGCTTCTGCCGGAGTACGGCATCGGAATGGATCCACAGGTCTTGCTGGAGCACTCCCAGCTTGCCGGGTTGCTTGATGGTGCGATCCCCGATGAGATTGCAGAGTTCTGGCGTGACCGTGCTTTCGGTGGGCAGACGGGAATCGGACACCTTTCGGTTGATATGGACTGCGTGGTCCACCGGGGGCTGCAGGACTTGATTGCGGAGTGTGACCGCCTGGCGGACGAAGGTGATGAGGAGCAACGGGTATATCGTGCGGCAATGCGAATTGCCCTGCAGGCCGTGATCGACTGGGCGCACCGTTACGCAAGGGCAGCACGTATCGAGGCGCTCTCAGAAAACGATCCGTTGCGTCGTGAGTGCCTGGAACGGGTGGGGAGCGCCTGCGAACAAGTACCGGAGAAGCCTGCCAGGAACCTGTTCGAAGCTCTCCAGAGCATGGCGCTGGTGCACTTGGCGATCCATATCGAGGGCCACGGGATGTCGGTCTCTACGGGTCTGCCTGACAGGGTCCTTGCACCCTTCATCCAGCACGACTTCGACCCCGAGCAGGTCACAAACCTGATCGCTGCGTTCATGCTGAAGATCACCGCGAACTCCCTGTATGGGCGAGGGTACCTGTCGCAGACCATCACCGTAGGTGGAGCGGATCATCTCGGCATTGACCGATCAAATGCGCTGACTGCCTGCTTCCTCGATGCCTGCGATCGGCTGAGGGTGGGCGATCCTCCGGTATTCCTGCGGTGGCACCCGGGGCTGGATCCCAAGATCAAGGCGATGGCCGCACGCATGCTGGCCGACGGGGTGACCATGCCCCTGCTGATCAATGACATTCCTACTGTAGCGGGGTTTGAAGGAGCGGGAGTCGCTCCACAGGATGCGTGGGAGTACGCCGTCATCGGGTGCAATGAGTTGGGCATCCCGGGGCGAAGCGCGGATTCGGCCACCGCGACATGCGGCAACATCCAGTATCTCGGACTCCTCAACGAGACCCTCGCTTGGCTAGACAATCCGGATGCCGTCTTGGGGATGGATCAGCTTCTTCAGAGGCTGGAGGGATTGATGAGAGACCGGCTGAGCGCCATGCGGCGCAACGGCCTCGCGCACAAGGCGCGTACGGCGCGGGAAATGCCCACGCCTTTGACTTCTTCGCTGATGCGCGGGTGTATCCGGCGCGGCAAGGACATGGCGGTGGGGATGGACTACCACTTGCCGGGGGTCTATGAGCGCGGGCTGACCAATGCCGCCAACGCACTGGCGGCCATCGAGGAGCTTGTCTTCGACCGGCGTGAACTGCGATTGTCCGAACTCACCGCTGCGCTTGGGGCGAACCATGCTGAGGAGGGACTGCGCGCGCGTATGGCTGCCGCTCCGAAGTGGGGGAATGGTGACGACCGCGCAGACAGGTGGGCCCTCGCGCTCGTGGAAATGCGGGAGCGGGTACTCGAC
Organism: Armatimonadota bacterium; assembly: GCA_013314775.1. Classification (NCBI taxonomy): domain Bacteria; kingdom Bacillati; phylum Armatimonadota; species Armatimonadota bacterium. Next base: position 21,807 of record JABUFB010000022.1, read on the forward strand.
GCAATCGATGCGGAGCACGGCAGCCCCGCCCACATGGTCTGTCACGTAGTGCGCAGCCTGCACCATCTCGACGGAGCGCGCATCGGCGCTTCGGCGGACGGCCGTAAGGCAGGCACTCCGGTGGCCGACAGCATCGGCGCGGCCGTGGGAACGGCACGGTCAGGCCCGACAGGCATCCTGCGCAGCGTCCTCAAACTGGACCCGTCCCGCACCCACCGGGGCGGCTACAACCTGAACCTGACGCTACCCGGGGGCAGAGTGAGTGAGGATGAAGTGCTTGCGCTGATCGAAACGTTCTTCGATGAAGGCGGGCAGGAACTGCAGATCAGTTCGCTTGACCCCTTACGCCTTCGTCAGGCCCAGCAGAACCCCGGGGCCCACGGCGATCTGGTTGTGCGCATTGCCGGCTTCTCCGGTCGCTTCGTGGACCTGTCGAAGCTGGAGCAGGACGAGCTCATAGCCCGGGCCGAAGCGGCGGCGGGGGTCCCATCCGGATAGTCCGAGGGGCCCTGCCGGCTCGGTGTACAGATGTCCCCCGGTTGGTCCCTTGTGCTTCACGCGCCTGCCGGCTCTCACTCTCGCGCCCACATTACCCGGATCGCGATCCCGCGCGGGTGGTTGGGGTATGAGAGCAGGATTGTTCCATTCTCTTCGGTGAGCTGGACCTGAACGGGATTTCCGGCGACATCGCTGCTCGAGATTGCCCCCGGTCGTCTCCCGGCGCAGTCGATGCGGCAGACACCGGTGGTGCCCAGTGCCCCTGAGGCGATTATCCGCAACGATTCCGCGGCTTCATCTTTCCATTCCAGGCACGAAGACGCGAATATGACCCGGGGAACGCCGTCCTTCGCCGCCACCCAGCGTTTGAGCACCGCCATATCGTCAGGCCCCAGCTGCACCTGCGGAAGGACGGATAGCAGCGGGTCCACGAGATCGATGAAAGGTCCGGTCAGCGTCTTGGCTTCGCCGAGGGTGCGGCAGACCACGTACGGACCGCGCTCCACCGTCATGTGTGCCTGCTCGCGGTAAGCGTCGTCACCCAACGCGTATCTGGCGATGTCCCGCAACGCCTGCGCGCTCTCGACCGACCGCGCGAACCACGACGGAGACAACCCCCAGGTGATGACGCGGCCCTGCCCCACCGGTTTTTCCGCCATCAATGTCCCGCGCAGTCCTGTGTACAGACCGGTGAGCGAGGGATCCTCGTAACTCACCAGCGGCAGGTCGGGCGAGACATTGAACCGATCAGCACTGAGAACCGGCTTGCCCACCGCCTGGAACTTGCCGCTGATCTCCCCTGTCCCCGCTGCTGCATCGACGAGATACTGGTTGCCGATCTCCAGCACCAGTTGGGCCGGTGTGCCGGGGTCGAAGTCAAAGCGGTAGATGACGTAGCTGTTTCGGTCGCAGAAACGGTACGATTTCTCGGGGACCAACCCCGTATGGTTTTCCGCGAGGATGATCTCGTTCTCGGCCGGCGTGTCGGGCACGACGTCCAGCTCAATCCGGTCGCCATCGCGCAAGCCGCTGGCCCTGATGCGGGTGATGAGCGCCCCGAAGCCGTCGGTGGGGATGCTGTCACGGCAACGCACAAGCGCGGTTCCGTGCTGCAGAAAGGGCGTCAGGTCTATGGTGACTTGCTCCTGCCGCGACAGGTCCACCTCGTGCCCGGAGTAATCGGTGGTCGCCACCTGCTTCCACGTCAGGCCATCCCAGAGCGAAGCGGCCACCTTACGTGTCGAGACATCCACCCCGCACAAGTGCAAAAGGTGATCTTGCGGGCTCTCGAATCCAGCCTGCCTCCACCACTCGGGCACTGCGTTGTATGGGTCGGCTCCCCCGAGGACAACCAGCTTCCCGCCGGCTGTCGCCCAGTCCGCCAGAGCCTGATTGATCTCCGGTCTCACGGGCTTGAGCATGTCGTATGAGACAAACAGCAGCTGGTATCTGTCGAGATACCCGGGTTCGTCAGCGCGGTCGAGGCAGGGGACCTCCACCGGGATGCCCTTCATCAGTAGGGGGAGCGCGATCCCGTAGAAGCAATCCAGGTCGCCCGAATGCGGTTCGCCGCGCTGCCACATCGCGCTGTCCGACAGGAAGGTGCCCACTCCGGGCGTGCCGGCACTGACTTTGCCGTCAGGCCAGCGTTGCATGTCGGACAGGAGCTCGATCACCGCCCCGATGGTCGTCGCGAACCCACCGGGCACTCGCCCGAAGATGCGCACCGGCCAGGGCATGGTTTCGTAACGGGAGACCTCCGGGAACATCAGCGCCGCCGCGAGGGTGCGCTTGTAGTTGAACAGGTAATCTTCCATGGACCGGTCCGGGTTGTCCTCCAGCGGGTCCATGAGGAACCACAGGTCGATGTCTGTGCCCCGGGTCAAGCCCAGGCAAGACGCGTACTCGAGGTATCCGTTCTCAAAGGTGCGCTCCCGCCGCTTGCCCTGATAACGCACCGGGGAACGCGCCGTGCCGGTCCAGACCTGGGCGATCATCGCATCCACCTGACCGGTGGCCAGCATGTCCTGGTGCCCGAAAGTGATGCCCCAACTGGTGTAATTCAGCGGGCTGTGGGTCAGGAGAAACCGGGTGATCGCCGGGTCGACACTGCGGGCGCCCTCGTAGCAGGCCTCGAGCAGTTGGCGCTCCAGCGCCATCTTCAGCCGCTCCGCCTTGATGCGCGCGGCCACCGAACTCGCCGGGTCCTGCCATGGCTCGCCGTAGAAGGCCTGCCATTCGCGCTTGAACGCCTCACTGTAGCCTGCCCGGGCGAAAAACTCCGGCTCCTCAGGGCAAACGGCCTTCGCTCCGCGCGTCACCGCATCCGCGAAATACTGTCGGAAGATATCGCGCCGGTTCGCCGTCGGCACCATGTAATAGCTTCCAGGGCCGCAGTCCAAAAGGTTGCCGGCGGCATCGGTCTGCACTTCATCGCGCCCGGTGATGTCACCAAGCTTCCGTTGGAGGTAGTCAGGGCCCGCCCGGAACCCCACCATGACGTGGGGCTCATAGCCGAAGGTCGCCCATGACCGGATGTCACGCTCCCGGTTCCCCGCAAGGATCACGATGTCCACCATCAGGTCATTGTCCTCGCGGTAGCCGGTGTGGGTCTGGAGACTGGTGGTCTTCGCGCGCGTCAGCCGCACGCTTTTCGCGGCATCCTCCGGCCGAATACCCAGGAACTCTTCGAGAGCGTCCGCGAGACCATTGCGGTCTGTGTCAGGCGGCAGCGAGTCTTCCGGACGGACAACCCTCCATTGTGCAGAAGCCGGCGAGGGGATCAGGAGCGCCTCCGCATCCGCTACGTCTCCGGACTTGACACAGGTCACACAGGCCACCTGGTAGCGCGCCCGGGAGCGTATCTGAAGAGACACATCGGCCCAGAGGGCACCATCCGGCGCGGTAACTACACCCGAGAGCTTTGTCCAGACTCCCGGTAGATCGGCAGGTGTCGGTCCCTCCTGGCCGACAAATCGCGCGTTCGAGAAGAACCGCACGAACAGCCGGTCAGCCTGCGATCCGGCGGCTCCGTCCAGCGTCCGCATAAGCGCGGCGACGGCGATGTTCTCGCCGGGAGACACGGAAAACCGCCGCGAAGTCAGCCCCGCCCAGTCCGAGCCGCTGCCCTGGAGCAGCACCGCGCGCTCGCCGGGCACGTCGCCCGATTGCCAGTCTACAAGGTTGCCTTCGGAAGAATTGAAAGACCAGTCCGTTGGCGTCAGAAAGCCGCTGCGGAATGCGGAGTTGGTCAGCAAATTGTCCGGCCCGGCAGTGCTTGTTCCGGCCATGATCAGACAGATCAGGGCCGGGACTATGAATAGCCGCAAGCTCGTCGACCTCCCTGAAATAGCCGCAGCTTCAGCTCTCACTGACCGGCAAGAACCGCTCTTAGCCCGTCGGCCTTACCCGGCATGCTGACATACCCGAGATGGCTGCCCAATGACTTGCCGGCGGCCACGGGATTACCGAACAGGTCGTATGCAGTGAGCCTATCCACGTCAGGAACCGTGAATCCTGCTTCTCCGACGCGGGGTGAGATCGCAGCTACCGAGCGCGAACCGTCTTTCGCTTCGAACAAGTAGGCGTACAAGCCTTCGCGGAGGGTCACGACTTCAACGAAGCGCGCATCTTCCAGTTGCCAGGCAAGGGCGCCATGGGCGACGCCGCTGGGGTGCAGGAAGCCCTCTGGAGTAACAATCACGCGCCATCCGCCTTCGGGAAGAGCGTGCAGCCCGCTTTGAGCGTGCATCGAGTAAAGGAACAACTTGTCCACGCCCTGGGCCAGGGTCGCCACAACATACCGGCAAAGGCGGTCGGCGGTCTCCCACACGTCTTCTTTGTTCTCGTAGGGGAGCGTGTATTTGTAGAAGCCCGCGCCCAGGGTGTCGCGCCCTGCCGAACCTTCCGTCATCCACAACGGTTTCGGCATCTCCCCGAACTCTTCCAGCAACGGGCTGATCGCCCTCTGCGTCCCCTGCTCGACGACGTCGCCCGGATAGCCGGGCTTGCCGCCGATATACATGTGGTAACAGACGGCGTCACAGAAGCTGAGACCGCCCGCCTCCAGAACTCCGCGGGTCCAGTCGGTGCCGCTGAAATTGTTGCTGCTGCCACCGCCGGTAGTTGTGTTGAAGCCGAGAATCGTGATGTTGGGGTCCGTCGCTTTCGCGGTCCGATAGGCTGCTGCCATGAGCCTCGTGAAGCTCCCCTGCGGGTCTTCACTGGGCACGTACCCGGCGCGGCCCTCCTGACCCTCGTTATATCCGACCGCCCACCAGGAATGGATCCACGGCTCATTCCAGACATCGTAGGCATCAATGACGCCCTTGTAGCGTTCCGTGACCACCTTCACATAGTTCTCGTAGTCCTCAAGGCGTTTGGGCTGGTAGAACTGGTCGAAGTATCCGCTGTGCGGTTTTCCGGGGTAGTAGCTGGCCCAGAAGGGCGCTGTGCCAAGCTCGCCCAGTATCTTCACATGCTCCCGGCGGTAGCGATAGATCTCCTTGTCGTGGAAAGTCCACTGTCCGGGTTGCTTCTCGATGTGGTACCAGCCGAGATACTGCAGGCCCGCATCATGCAGGCGCGTCCAGTTGGCGCCGATTGCTTTCAACATGCGGTTGTGCCGTGTGGTGGAGTTTGTGTGTACGCCGAAGGGAGAGTTCGGCGCGTCTTTGCCCCAGTAGTGCGGCCTTGGCAGGCGGTTCACCACGATTTCGCTCACGGGGCTGAGCGGACTCCCGGCTGCATCCTCCGCCCAGGCTTCGACGCGGAATGGCCCGAATGGGCGCTCAGGAAATGCGTCGAAGCTGACCTGCCCGGAGGTCGCTCCGTCAGCCGCCGGACACTCGAGCTCTCTCGTCTGCCCGTACACATTCACCACGCGCGCCCGAAGGTGCGCTCGCTGCGTCTCGCCGGTCAGCATCCAGTTCACTCGCGCCGGCTCATCCGCGAACTGCACGAGTGCGCAGGAGGCGTCGGACTCCGGAATCGCCAGCGCCACTTCGCAGGGCTGCTGTGGGCAGTAGGGGACAGGCTCAGCTCCGGAATGGACCTGCATCGCATCCAGCCAGAAAGTGCCCGGGGCCTCGATAACTACCCCATAGACCCCGGCCATGAGCACCGGATCGAACTTCACCCACACCCGTTCCCAGGCGTCCGCGCTCGAAAGTGTCCATGCTCTGCGTGCGATCTGGCGTCCATCGCACCGGACGCTGATCGCAAACTCGCCGGTTCCGCGCAGATACAGACTGGCCGTGTGGGGCATGAAGGCCATCGGGACAGCGAAAGGCGCACTGTACAGCACGGTGCGTTCCGAGCAGGACACCTTGAGCGCGCGTACGCCGCTGGGCCCGGTAACTGCGTCGTCCGGGGCGATGATGACATCATCCCCGTCAGAGTTGTCGCGGTCCAGCGCCCAGCCGGTGGGCAGTCCCAGCGGGAACCGTGACTGTGCCACCAGGTTTGCGGGGCCCTCCTCTCCATACTGCTTCTTGAGCTCATCCACGTAGTCATCCCGCGAGAGTCGGGTGAGGCTGAAGCGCGCAATGTCCAGCTCGCCCACGGTGTTCACGCTCACCCAGACGCCCACGTCCTGCTCGATGGCCCCGAGCCGAAAGTCGGCGCTGAAGTCCTGCCATTCCGAGTTCAGCGCTACCGACTTCTGCCAGTGGAACTTGTAGGGTGCCGCGGAGTCGCGAATCCCCACCTGCAGTGGTATGCGCTGGGTGCTTCGCGCGGTCAGCTTCAGGCGGAAGAAGCTGTCGGCGTCGATCTTCGGGGTCGGGTGGCAGAGCTGGTACCAATGAGGCCCAAGGCGCTGGACCTTGAGCCGCAGAAAGCGCCTCCCTTCCTCTTCCATGGCGGTCCAGCTCGCGAAGACCTCCTCTGTCCAGCCCGAATCATCGCGCCAGTTACCGGCCATGACGCCGGTCACGCGTTCGTTGGGCCGGTCGCCGCGAGTGAGGACCGGCTGATCCGCTGCGCCGAAGTCGGTGTCGATAATAACCTGCGGGCCTGCGGCCGAGACTCCAGTGAAGAGCACTAAGAGCAACAACAGTGTCAGCACTCCGGGGATCATCGCATTTCCTCCGCGAAACGCAATCTGTCGTCGAGTGCAGGCTGATTTCGCTCACAGGTCCAGCATCACCTTGTGCTGCAGGTGCCTCCGGAAGGAGTCCGCCGCACACCGGCGAACCAGCCACTGGTCGCACGGCATCCCCCACGGAGGGTGGCTATCTATGAAGAAGGTTCGCGCGGGTATCGTCGGGATGGGCATCGGCCGGCCCAATGCCAAGGCCATCGCGAGGAATCACAGGGGAGAGGTGGTGGCCCTTTGCGATCTGGACCAGATGCGCATGGATGACTTTGCCAAGGAGTTGCCCGGCCCCGTCCGCACTTTCACCGACTATAGGGCAATGTGCCGCGACCCCGAGATCGATGCGGTCTTCGTGGGCACGCCGAACCAGCTTCACGTGCCCATTGCCCTGGAGGCGGTGCGGAACGGCAAACACGTGCTGGTGACAAAGCCCCTTGCGGACTCCGAACGGTCCGCGGCGCGACTTGTGGACGCGGCCGAAGCGGCGGGTGTCGTCAACATGATGTCCTTGTGCACCCGGTTCGGCGCAGCGTGCAGGTATCTGGGTGGGTTGGCCAGGGAGGGCTTCTTCGGCGAATTGTACTACGCCCGGGCACGCAGCATCCGGCGCAGCGGTATTCCCGCCTGGAACATGGGGTTTATCCAGCAGGGAGGCGGCGCATTCAGAGACATGGGTGTGCACGTGCTGGATGCCGTCTGGTGGCTTCTGGGCCTGCCGAAACCCGAATCTGCCCTTGCGGTGGCAGGGGCGAAGTTCGGTCCGCGCGGGCTGGGATACTGGGACTTCAGTACTCCGGAAAAGAAGATCTATTCCCAGTATGCGGCTGACGACTACGCGGGCGGGCTCATCGTCTTCGAGGGCGGTGTGGGGGTGCAGGTGGAGAGCTTTTGGGCTTCACACCAACAGCCGGAACTCCAGATCGAATTGTTTGGCACGGAAGCAGGGGGCAAGCTGTCTCCGCTCACCCTCTATCGGACCGTGAACGGTGCGCCGCACGACACCACCGTGGACCTGCCGAAAGGACCAGAGCCGTGGGACAACATCGCCGGGCATTTCATCGACTGCATTCTGGATGGCGTCGAGTGCCAGGCGCCTCTGCGCCATGGACTCATCGTACAGCAGATGATGGAGTCAGTCCTCAAGAGCGCAGCGAAGGGGCGCGAGGTGCGCATCAAGGCGGGGTAGATGGGCCCTGGCATCGCAATCGATAATGGAAGCGGCGCCCGGTGAGTCCTCACTCTCCGGGCGCCGCCTTGTTTTCGGTAGAAACGACGACCGTGACTAGCGCTGTCCGCTACTCCGCCGGGCTCTCCGCCAGTGCCAGCAGCGGTCCGCAGATCTCCTCGCGTCCCGAAGCCCACATTGCCGCGCCGACGATCCCGGCCTCATTCTGCAGTTCCGCCGGAACTACAGGCGTGCGTGTCTTGAGTTCATCCAGGAACTTCTGGGGCTTCTTGCTCACCCCGCCGCCGATGATGAACAGGTCCGGCCAGAAGAGAGCCTCCAGCACGTTCAGGTACTCGGTGACCCGCTCAGCCCACTTCTGCCAGCTTATCCCGTCGTCCTTTCTCGCTTTGTCCGATGCCCGGTGCTCGGCTTCTTTGCCCCGGATGTCCATATGCCCAAGCTCGGTATTAGGCACCAGCATGCCGTTGGTAAAGATGGCGCTCCCGATTCCGGTGCCGAAGGTCAGCATGAAGATTGTGCCCGCCTTGCCCTTTCCGGCGCCGAAGTGCATCTCGGCCACGCCGGCTGCATCGGCGTCATTGATCACCCGGGACGGGCAACCGGAGCGTTCGGTGAAGAGCTGCGCAGCGTTGGTGCCAATCCACTTCTTGTCGACGTTCGCCGCCGTGTGGGCTACGCCGCCCTTGATGACAGCCGGGAAGGTGCAGCCCAGGGGCCCTTTCCAGCTGAAATGGGCCGCGATCTGGGCGACTACGTCGGCAACAGCGTCCGGCGTGGCTGGTTCCGGGGTCTTGATGCGATGTCTCTCGCCGACCAGCACGCCCTTGTCGATGTCTACAGGGGCGCCTTTGATGCCTGTTCCGCCGATGTCGATTCCCAGGATCTCCATCATTTCGCTCCTGAAGGCTTCGTGATCTCCGTTTGCCGCGCATCCACGGCCATATATTACTTTACTTCGCCACAGGTCCTTCCAAGGCCTTCTCCTGCGTCAGCCCGCGGTCAGTAGCCTAACCGCGCTTCGGTTCGCGCCACCAGCGCCTTCGCGTTTGCCCAGAAGACCTTGCGCACATCCTCCTGCCCCAGCCCGACGCGTTCTGCCGCCTTCTTGAACGCCCGCACGATCTCGTAGGCATAGAAGGTGCAGCGAATCCGGTAGCTACCCGTGGAGTTGTGGATGCTCCAGGGGTGGATGCGCTTCGTGAAGAAATGACGCTGGCCGTTGGCGCTGACCAGCTTGCCCTTCTCCTGGGCCACAGGCATGTCAAGTCCGAACAGGATCTTATCGGGTCCGAAGGCGTTGATCATGATCTCGCAGGCTTCCCAGCTCTGCACCATGGAGAAGTCCACGTAGAGGTTCGGGCAGTCGGGAAGGGACCGAAGATCGCCCACGGCCTCGGGGAAGTAGGCCCGCCCGAAATGGGCCATGATGATTGGCGAGCTGGGGCAGTCCTCGCAGAGCCGCAGGAGACCATCTACGTTCATCGGGTCTGCCAGCCTGCCCAGGCGCGGGATGTGGACCATCTGGATCAGCCCGAGGCGCTCAGCCAGGCGTCTTTGCCCCGGCGGGATCATGTCCTCCAGCGTCACATCCGCCTGAGCCTTCCACGTGACGTAGGTCCAGTAAGGCTTGGTCCCGAGGAACCTGCCGGAGCGCAGCTCCTCCTCCAGAGCCTCCTCGTCTTCGCTGACACCGCACATCATCAGTCCATGCAGGTTGTCATGCTCCTGCAACGCCCGGGCAACGTAGGCATTCTGGTCGCAAATCTTCGAGTCCGCGAGCACGGTGTTGAAGACCAGCGCCTCCAACTTCTTGCCGGGGAACAGACGCGCCATGGAATCCAGGTAGTTCTCCACCGGATAGTACTCGCAGACCGTTGGCAGAGATGGGTCGGGGTTTTCCTTTGGGCCGCCGGAGACGCAGTCTCGAGAATAGATGTGGGAGTGAAAGTCGAAGACCGAGTCAGGCAGCCACGGCCCCAGTTCGTCTTCGAAGACCGTCCGGTCAACATCCTCTTCGTAGTCCAGCGGGAAGGCGATATCCATTCAGTTCAGTCCCGTCTGCGTGAGTCAGATTCTGAGGTCGTGGAAGACCAGGCCTGATAGAACCTTGGGGTAGAAGTATGTGCCCTTCTGGGGCATGTGCTCGCCGGCCAGAGCGACCTGCATTACGTGCTCAACACGCGTCGTGTTGATGTACAGCACCATCGCCGCCTCGCCCCGCGCCACACGGTTCGCGGCATCATGACCATCCCGGGAGTAGACCACGTTCGCTCCCGTCGCGGCCAGTTCTCCGGTCAGCCCCATGATACCCTCAATGACAAGCTTGTGCAGCAGCGCAACGTCAAGCTCACGGATGGCCGGCGGTAGCTGGTCAACTCCGTGGGCCAAGGCGCGGTCCATGTCCCGCAGATGCAGAAGCAGCGCGTATGCGCCGCCCGAGTACAGGGCGAAGGTGTGCTCGCCCGGCGCCGACTTTGACATGCGGTCCAGCAGCGAGTGAATGCCGGCGACCCGCGCCTCGTCAGAAGACCCGTCAAAGATCACCCGCTCAGTCTCGAACACGTCCATTACATTGCGCCACAACATGGCCTCGGCCTCCAGCGGCAGTTCGCGCAGAAGCCGGTGGCAAGGCAGGATCGTCAGCGCGCCCGCGTCCGTATTGCACAGAAACATGGACACATATTCCCAGGGCGCATCAGGGATATACCCATGCCTGTCGCGCTGCTCGTTTCGGTACGCCAGAGCCGTCTCATAGCGGTGGTGCCCGTCGGCGATAACCACCGGACGGTCCACGAACACGGCGGCCAGGGCGGCACACATGTCCTCATCGGTCATGGCCCAGAACCGGTGGACGACCCCTTCTGCATCCGTGACTTCCCATAGCGGAGGCGTGGAGCAGACTTCCTCGGCCATCTTTTCGAAGGTCAACTGGGGATCGGAGTAGATGCTGAATACCTGGCTGAGGGAGCACTGGGTGGCCCGCATCAGGCGCAGACGGTCCTCCTTCGGGGCTCGCAGCGTGCTCTCGTGAGGCAGGACGACCCGTTTCTCGTATTCCTCCAGGCGCACGAGCCCGATGAACCCGCGGCGCCGCAGGGGCTCGTCGCCATCCCGGGGCAGGGGTGTTGGCGGACGGTAGGTCTGTTCGTAGATGTAAAAGGCAGGTGAGCCCTCCTGCACTACGATGCCCTCGCGCCGCCACTCGCGCAGATCAGCGGCCGCAAGCTCGTACCTGGATGGCGTGGGAGTACCGTCCAGCGGATCAATGCCCAAATCGAGACGCACGATATTGTACGGGCACCGGGCGACGAAAGCCTGGCGTTCGCCTTCGGAGATCACGTCATACGGCGGGGCTACGATGTCGGCCATCTCTCCGACGCGCTCCGGGTTGTATCGCCACCCTCGGAAGGGAATGACCTCGGCCATGGAGAACCTCCCGTTTCCTCAGTCAAGAGATGGACTGGGACGATGGCCACTTTGTACCACGTACGGTCTGGCCATGCAAGCCTGAGCGGGCCGTGAAGCCCACTGCAACTCTGCCCTGGCCCAATGGAGCACTCGATCCCTTCCACGGGTGATGCCGATGACGTCCCGCGACCGTCTTCTGGCGGCAATGAGACGCGCGCAGCCGTACCAGTTGCCCATTCAAGTCCGTGGGGTTCGAGCCTGGGACCGGGAATGGGTGGCCACGCGACACCCGAGCTACCGTCCGGTGATTGACGTCGTCGCCGAGTATGGCGACTACGTGCTCAACTGGGGCCCTCCGGGCGGCTGGTTCCTCACGCAGGCCCAGGTGCCCGCCACCACTCACCAGGTGGGGCACCCGGACTGGGTGGAGTCCATCACACTGTGGCATACGCCTCGCGGCGACCTGCGCACCCGTCATCTCGCCAGCAAGCGCGGTCTTCCTGGCATGCAGATGGAGTTTGCAATCAAGTCCCTCGAGGACGTGGAGCGCTTCCTGTCTGTGCCCTACGAGCCGCTGCGCGAGATAGACCCCACGGGATTCCGTGCGCAGGACGATCTGGCCGGCGACAGGGGCATCGTCCAGGTCTCCATCGGGCAGGACCCTATCGGCTACGTGCATGACCTGATGGGATCCGAGCTTCTCGCGATCTGGAGCATCGAGGAACGCGACACCATATTGGGCCTTGTGGACGAGTTTCTGCGCCGCATTCTCGACCGGGTGGACCTGCTGATATCTGCGGGAGTGGGGGAGGTCTTCGCCACCCTGGGGCAGGAGTACGTCACGCCGCCCCTCCACAGCGCCCGGGATTTTCGGCGGTTCTGCGTTGAGCCCGAGCGCCAGATCCTCGAACGTATTCATGCCGCAGGCAAGCTCCTGCACGTCCACTGCCACGGGCCACTGGACGCTGTGCTGGACGATTTCCCGATGATCGCGGACGTTCTGCACCCGCTGGAAGCGCCGCCGATGGGAGATGTGACGCTGGCCGACGGCAAGCGCCGGATCGGCGATCGCGTGTGCCTGGAGGGCAATATCCAGATCGGTGACATCTACGCGACACCCACGGGGCGTTTCGTAGACATGGTGAAGCGGGCCATTGAGGATGGCATTCCGGGAGGGGGGTATATCCTCGCCCCGACCGCATCCCCGCACACCGAGGTCCTGACCGACCTGACGGTGCGCAACTACGTGGCGATGGTTGAGACAGCTGCGGGGTACCGGTAGAGGCGAGAGGCCCACAGTTTCTCCCCGGTCTTGAACTTCCCGTCGGGGAGGGGGAATAGCCGTCGCTGCATGAAGCCGCGGTCCCGAATGACTGTGGTGGCGGCGTGGCATCGCAGTGAAGCCCTGCCGCGCAGCCCCTGGCTACCGTCGCAGGATACCCAGCAGTGTCTCCGCCAGGCAGTAGACGGAATCCGCGGCCTGTCTGGCCGTCGCGACCAGTGCAAGCACCACCACACCTACCCCGGCCAATGTGAGGAGAACGCCCGCGTAGGTGGCCTCGTGTCGGAGCGTGATCTGCGTCGCGCGTTCCGCCATGAGCCGCTCCACGCGCCTGTGCACATCCACATACCAGCGCCAGGCATTCAGGGCGCTGGGCAACAGCTTGCGCTCCGACTTCTCCCTGGACGCCTCTGCGAGCCGCCGGATACCCGACGCCACGACCTGTGCTGAATATTCCGCAGCGGCTGAGTCGTCGCAGGCGCGCTCGGCGTCCTCGCGCCGGTACCGGCGGTACAGGTGTAGTGTGGGCACCCAGGGCAGGCAAGTGACGCAACTGGACATCAGCAGGTCCAGGACGTTGTCGGACCTGCGGTGGTGGGCCAGCTCGTGGGCAAGAGCCGCCGCGAGTTCATCGCCCGGGAGCAGATTGACCACCGCGCTGGTCACCACCGTGACCGGCTGCAGGAAGCCGACGGTCGCCAGGAAAGCTTCCGGATGCTCGATGATCGCCAATTCGGACGCTCCCGGGCTCGCTTCTCGAAACCGCGCGGCAGTTCGTGAGGAGCGCACCGCACCCGCTACAAACCGGACCAGTCCTGCCACGAACAGGGCGATGCTGACCCATCCGATCGCCTGCACGAACAGCGAGGCGTCGGGCACCCGCTGGATCCACCGGGCACATAGATGAACGCGTCCCGAAACGAGGTGGGGGGAACCGTAGGGGTCATGAAGGGCGGCGTACAGCCCGTAGCCGGCTGCGAGAAGACCGCCGAAGACCGGGACGAGGGCTGCCGCAAGCCACACAAAGCAGCGGGCCGCGGCCTTTTGGGTGGAAAGACTCTCGGCCACGGCCAGCGAAGGAAGGTACAGGAAAACGCTCAGCGTGGCGGTCACCGCCGCGAAGACCACGCCGGCGGCCACGATTACCGACAGCATCAGCCCTTCTGCTCTCGACGCTTCTTCTCGATCAGGGCTGCAAGGGAGTCGAGCTTGCCCGGATCATTCGCGCTCAGGGCTTCCACGAAGTAAGACATCGCCGGCTCGGCGAAGGTGGAGAGCAGTCCATCGACCACCTGCCGTGTCACCGTGTCGCTCAGCTCGCTGCGGGTGACGCGAGCAGTGTAGTGGTAGGCCTTGCCGCGCATGGTGCGGGCCAGGAAACCCTTCTTGTGCAGCCGGCTCAGGGTGGTCATCACCGTCGTATATGCGGCCTGCTTCCCGGTCTGGGCAAGGGCCTCCTGGACGTCCTGCACACTCACCTCGCCGTCCGCTGACCAGACAGCGTCCATGATCTGGGCTTCGAGAGTGCCCAGAGTCTTCTCCAGACCGTCCTTGCCTGGCCGGAATACGGGAATATCGGGACCTTTTCGTGCACTCATTCTTCGCGCCTCCATCCGGCCTTGTACCCCGGCGGACGCTGGTGCCGGTATTCATGCGCCCGTCTACTATTATTGACGATAGTAGGAGCCTGCGGTTCCATTGGGTTACTATCAATTATAGTAGCAGCGGCCGCGTTGTCAACCCGTTCACCACTCGCATGCGTGCTTTGGCACCCGGGAATCGCAGCCGGGGACTGGCGCGCTCACCAGTCCCCGGTTCCACTGACAATACTTGCTGCAGGAGATGCTAGCCTGTATACCAGGCGCGGGGGTACGCGTCGGACTTCACGAGGTTCTTCGCGTGCCCGTCGTACCACAACACATTGCACGAATCGGTATGGCGCCAATACTCGGCCACGCGGGTGGGATATGCGCGCCACTGGGTCAGATTGAGGGTCTGGCCACTGGCCGGGCAGAGCATGTCGCCATTGTCATCCATGCGCTGCTCCCATGAGTCGTGGCAAAGGATCGTCTCGGCAGGCTTGTCAAAGTTATTCCAGGTCCCTCCATTGGCGGTGACATAGCCGTTGATACCGTAGGTGGTGTTCGCCACCTGCTCCGCGGTTCCCCCGTACAGGTCCACTTCCTTCATGGAAGGGCAGCGCCAGATCTGGCGGTTCTTGATGTAGGGGTCATAGAATGCGCCCCAGTAGAGATCATTGCTGCTCCAGGGGCGGTCTTCGGGCCAGAATGCGCCGTTGCGATGAGGATGGCAATAGCCGTCGTAGTCCTGCTGGTACATTCGGAATGCGATACCGATCTGTTTGAGATTGCTGATGCAGTTAGCTTGCTGTGCCTTCATCCGTGCCCGGGCGAAAACCGGAAACAAGATCGCAGCCAAGATGGCGATGATCGCGATGACCACCAGTAATTCGATGAGTGTGAAGCCTCTTCTGGTCATTCCCCGTCTCCTTCTTTTCGTTGCTGTGTCCAACACGCTGGCTGAAGGATACGCGACGGACCTTAAGAAGATGACAAGGTTACGTTGCGCTACCATTAAACTAGATTGGGTGTGGGTGCCCGAGGTCCCCAGGTGCACAATGGCGAACTTACTTGATGGACCTCTCGTCATCATCAATGTCTGCCCCGGCTGAGCCGGTATCAATACCTCTGGAGGCGATCGCCTTGCGTCTCATCGTTGCCGTCACACTGATGGCTTTCCTCATTGGTTCGGTCCCCTGTCTCGCCCAGCCGGCGGGCGTTGAGGGGGGAGACACGCCCTCCGGGACCCCTATCAAGGCCAAATCGGAGAAATTCACTCTCGAGTGCCCCGCGGGCTGGCAGAGCCGACAGTATGAGAAGCTCGAGGAGTCCATGACCGCCAGGCTAACCATGCAGGGCGGTCTCATGAAGATGCTCGGGGAGGACCCGAAAGTCACCGATAACATCAACCTATGGTGGTCGCCCCAGGGCGAGGCATCCTGGTTCATGACCGGGATCGCATCCGTTCACCGGATCGAAACCAAAGAGGACGTGGACATGCAGAAGGTGTGGACCGACTTCAACGGAGGCAAGCTCCCGGAGGGGATCAAGGCCCAGCCGGCGCAGCTTGGCGACTACGTGGGCATCCTGGGTGGCGGATTGCTCCAGCAGCCACCGCTCTATATCGCCGCCGCCCTCATCTCACAGGGCAAGTCCACCTACGTAGCCACCATCATGGGGCAACAGCAGGCGATCGCGCCGCAGTGGCCGAGTTTCATGAAGCTCCTGCGGAGCCTGAAGGCCACGGACCTCAAAGCCCAGAAGCTTGAGGATTTTCTCAAGCAGTCCACAAATCAGGAAGAAGAGGACGAAGGTGGAAGTGACGACGGGGCTGACGACGCAACCGAGGCGAAGTAGGAGTAGATAAGCGCTCCCCGCGCTTCAGTCAGTGGCCGGAAGGCTCCAGGAAAAACGCCCGGTGCGATGGTCGCACCGGGCGCATTGGACTCGTCCAGCCCTGGATCTATCCGTGGTAGTTGATGCAGAAGTGGAAATCCGGGCGTGCGCGGCCATTGGCTGATCCGTCTTCTTTGGACCACTTTGCATGGCCATCGAGGAAGGTGTAGTTGCAGCCGTCGTTGTGGCGGGTGTAGGCCCAGCCATAGGTGCCGCCACCGCAGTTGGTCAGACTCGGGCAGGGAAGGCGGTGGTAGTTGTTGTTGCCGCCGTCCATGTATCCGACCGTCACTGCCGGCTCCTTGGCCTGTGCCAAAGGAAGCTGCCAGATCCACAGGTTGCGGCTGTAGGACACACCGTAGCCCAGCGCGCTGCTGCTGCCGCCACCGGAATAGAAGACGGTGTACGGCTGGCTGGGGCAGTTGAAGACCTGCGTGTTCTTGATGTACGGAGCAAGGGTGATAAACCACTCACCGGCCGTGTCGATGATGGTCTGCGGAGCCACATAACCGGCTCCGCGCGGGAGGATCTCGTCATAGTCCTGGGCGTACATCAGGAAGCCCATGGTGATCTGCCGCAGATTGCTGCTGCAACTGGCCTGCCTGGCTTTGTCACGAGCTTTCGCGAAAACGGGGAAGAGCATCGCCGCCAGTATGGCGATGA
>JABUFB010000023.1 GCA_013314775.1 Armatimonadota bacterium
GGTGCCCCGAATTGGTGCCCCGGGTTGAAACCCGGGTTGTGCCCCGCGCTGAAGCACGGGGCTAGGGGCCTGCGGCCGGGCGTCCTGCCGGACGCGAAGGCCGAGGAGATTGCCGACCAGGTCGCAAAGGGCGAGCTTCTCGACAAGCCGTTGCCGTCCAGCCCCGAAGGGGCGGAAGCCCTTTGCCACCAGCGTAAGCTGGTGGAATCAGGGCCCCCCCTCCAGATTATAAGAGCCCCCGAAGGGGGCGGCAGGTGCCCCGGATTACAACCCGGGGCACCGATGGTGCGGACGGCGGTCCGGCGTTTCTATCCGGCTCGCGCTATTACTCCCGCACCGCCGTCACGATGGCCTTGCGAATATCCTCGGCCCATTGCGTCGCCAACGCCTTCGGGCCCTTCACTCCAGCCGCCTTCGCATCCTCTTGCGTGGCCTCGATCACCGTGGTCTCCCCCACTTTGAGCGCGGCCAGCTTGTCCTTGGCCTCCACTTTCACCTGACTGGGGTGCACCGGCTTCTGCGCCCAGTCGCCGAGAACTTTCGCCGCCGCCTTCGCGCGGTCTATCGCCTTCACATCCCCCGCGTCCTTCTCCACGGTGATCACCACGGCGTCGCCGATGAGCACCTGCCCCTTGCCCGCCTCTTCCTTGAAGCTCGTGGTAATGGTTGCTTCCTTGGGCTCCAATTCCTTGCGGGCTTCCTCTTCGCTCAGAATCTGCAGCGTACCGTCTTTCATGGCCTTGAAAGCGTCCTCGAGGTCCTCATGCTCCCAGCTGAACCCGGCAGGCATGAAGAAGACCACGGTCTTCTCCTTGCCGTCGCGTCCGGGGAATTTCAACGCGGGACTGGGCCCCTCGCCCTTGTCGAACAGGATCGCCATACAGTCCAGGCCATCCTCGCGCCAGCGCCGTTCGCCCTCGGGAGACCCGAAATTGACGATCTCCAGGTCTACCAGGTCGGCGTAATCCATGCCGAGATTGTTGACCAGGTCCACGGTGGGCGCCTGGCAGCCGGAGGACACATTGATATACGCGGTGACCTTGATCTTTCCGGACTGTGTTGCATCCGCGGCGGCGTCTTCACCGGGCTTGGCCACGATCTTGGGGTCCATGACCGGGTTCGCGGCAGGCTCTTTCTTCGAGCAGCCAATGATGACGGCGAGCAATGCCAGGACGATGAGGAAGGGGGGAAGACGGTGCATGGTTGTGGTCCCTCCAGGAGGTCGATCGTTACGTTATGCCGCGGATTTCTGCCGCCCCCTTCGGGGGCTCTTGTAATCTCGAAGAAGGGGCCTGATTCCACCAGCTTACGCTGGTGGCAAGAGGCTGACGCCCCTTCGGGGCTGGACGGCAACGGCAAACGGCGTTGGACAGCAAACGGCGTCGACCGTCGCTATCAATTGCGTAGGCCGACCGTTCCGGTCGGCGGATGTCGACCTTCGCGTCCGGCAGGACGCCCGGCCGCAGGCCCCCAGCCCCGGGTTTCAACCCGGGGCGTCGATCCGGGGCACCGATCCGGGGCGTCAACCCGGGGCGCAAACCCGGGTCGCCTCAAACGCCCGCCGCCTTATGCCCCTTCGTCGTGAATCAGGACCCCGTCGCTCAGGCGCACCACCCGATCCGTCGCGTCAATGGTCGCCGCATCGTGGCTGGCGATGATCACTGTTCGGCCTTCGTCGTGAAGCCGCTGCAGGAGCTCCATAATCCGACTGGCATTCTCCGCGTCCAGTTCGCCGGTAGGCTCGTCCGCGAGAATGAGCTGGGGGTTATTGACGACGGACCTTGCCACCGCCGCCCGCTGCTGCTCGCCGCCTGACAGTTCCCCGGGCAGGTGGCTTGCGCGATGGGCGATGTTCGCCTCATCCAGCGCCTGCTCCACCCGCGCGATCTTCTCGGCCTCGCTCATGGCAACGGGCACCAGCGGCAGCATCACATTCTCGAACACGGTGAGGGCGGGGATGAGATTAGACGCCTGGAAGACGAAGCCCACGGTCTGGCGGCGGTACAGGGCAAGACCCGCTTCATCCAGTTCGCCCAGGTTCGTGCCGCCCACGGTAACCTGACCCGATGTGGGCCGATCCAGGCCGCCCAGGATATTCAGGAGAGTGGATTTCCCGGAACCGGACTTGCCCACGAGGCCCACCAGTTCGCCCTGGCGGATGGAGAAGGAGACTTCCGCGAGGGCCTCGACTTCCCCCGAGGGGCGCCGGTAATTGCGACTGACCTGGTTGACGCTGATGTACTCGGCATTCATGGGCGAGACCTCGAAAAGCGGTTTTCGCGAAGGCCGACCGGGACGGTCGGCAATCTGTTCGGCCTTTGCGTCCCGGCAGGACGCCCGGCCGAAGGCCCCTAGCCCCGGGTTTCAACCCGGGGCATCAACCCGGGGCGTCTGCCGCCCCCTTCGGGGGCTCTTATAATCTGGAGGGGGGCCCTGATTCCACCAGCTTACGCTGGTGGCAAGAGACTGACGCCCCTTCGGGGCTGGACGGCAACGGCAAACGGCCTGTCGAGCGGGACGCTCGGCCTTCGCGTCCGGCAGGACGCCCGGCCGCAGGCCCTCAGCCCCGTGCTTCAGCGCGGGGCACCAACCCGGGGCATCGATCCGGGGCATCAACCCGGGGCACCGACGACCTACGCGTCCTGGTCGGCGGATGTCGGCCTTCGCGTCCGGCAGGACGCCCGGCCGCAGGCCCCTAGCCCCGGGTTTCAACCCGGGGCGCCAACCCGGGGCGCGTCAATCCGGGTTTCAACCCGGGGCATCGACTACAGCCTCCGCAAGGCATCCACCGGGTCCAGCTTCGCCGCTCTGCTCGAAGCCGCAAGACCCGCAATCGCCCCGATCAACAGCGCCATCCCAAGACCCAGCAGGAAAACTGCCGGCTGCGGATCCGTGGACAGGCGCAAGGCAAGCGGTGCCGGGGTCGTCGAACACGGCGGAAAGCTGGTAAGCGATGCCGGCAATTCAAGCTCCGCCATGCGCCCGTATGCCCAGCCTGCGATACTCCCCAGCACGCTGCCGATCACCCCGCCGATCAATGCCGCATACACCGCTTCCACCACGAATAACCGGGCGACGTCCGCATTGCGCCAACCGATGGCCTTCATCAGGCCGACTTCATCCACCCGTTGGGCCACATTGTCCAGAGCATTACGCACCAGGATCAGCAAAGCGAAAAACAGGACGAATCCGGAGATCGCCAGGAGGGAATGGCGGGTCACGGAAGCCAATGCTGCAGTGCCCGCGTCCACATCGCTCTCCGTGGTGATGCTCACGTTCTGGCCGATCAACTGAGACGCCAGCTCACTCACCCGCTCGGTGCCTTTCGCATGAGCCAGGGAGACGAAAATGGTGTCCACCACTTCACCCTGCCCGAGAAGCTCCTGGGCGGTGGCCAGGGGGATGAAAGCTTCCGCGCCGGCAATGCGCGCCGAGGCGCTCACATCCAGGAGCGCCACCACTTCGAACTTGTGCTCCAGCCCCAGGGGGATATAGTCGCCCACCGTCAGCCCC
Source organism: Armatimonadota bacterium (assembly GCA_013314775.1). Taxonomy (NCBI): domain Bacteria; kingdom Bacillati; phylum Armatimonadota; species Armatimonadota bacterium. The sequence continues at coordinate 3,514 of JABUFB010000023.1, forward strand.
TTGGCCTTCGCATAGTCCTCGGTGATCATCGCATGGTAATCGTCATTGGGCACGAGATAGCGGCCCTTGGTCACGGCGCAGCAGGTCTCGTCCTCGCCCACTTCCTCACGGGTGGCGATACGCACCGGGCCGATGGTCTTCTTCGAGGGGTCAATGCCCGCGACAACCGTAGGTTGGAGAGCCTTGCCGCCGATCATGGGCAGGCCCTGGCTATCCTCCTGCATCGCCGTCCCGCCGGGTTTTGGGAAACCCAGGTCGCTGCCCCCGGCCGATGGGGCGGCATTCTCGTCAATGTGAAAGGCCCACAGTTCCAGGACCCCGGTGGCCTCTTGGACCGCTTCGTCTTCGGCCAGCTTTGCGACCACATCGGCGGGGATGGTGGCGAGGTCCTTGGGGAGCTTGATGATGCTGAAGGGGCAGGCCTTGACCCGCTTCTGAATGACCATATCGGCGCCGGCGGCATCCAAAGAGGAGGCCACGGCCTGTTCCACGGACCGGGTGATGGTGACTACGGCCACCAGGAGGCCGACGCTGAGGACAATGCCGATAATCGCCAGCATGCTTCGGGTGCGCCGGCGCCAGAAGCCTTTCCACGCATACTGCAAGAGCATGTCCGGGGGGAGCCTCCCGAGAGTGATTCAGGTCATTGCGCACGCAGCGCGCCATTGGCAGCGCGTCATTCCGAGGGGCTTCCAATGAAGCGCTTCGGGCCAAGACCTTCAACAAGGGCGACGCGAACGAAGGTTCCTCCAGGGAGGCTTCAGGAGTAGTAAGAAAGGGGCAAGGCGGGGTTGGTGCCCCGGATCGGTGCCCCGGGTTGGAACCCGGGGCTAGAGGCCTGCGGCCGGGCGTCCTGAGGGACGCGAAGGCTGAGCGTCCCGCTCAACAGGCCGTTCGCCGTTGCCGTCCAGCCCCGCAGGGGCGTCAGCCTCTTGCCACCAGCGTCAGCTGGTGGAATCAGGGCCCCCTCCAGATTATAAGAGCCCCCGAAGGGGGCGGCAGAAATCCGACATCCGCCGACCAGGACGGGCGGCGTAATCGTTATGGGCTTTCCACAACCGAAGGCAACCAATGGACAGGCAGGATTCCCTGTCCTACGGACGGCGAGCGGCACGGAAGGAAAATCCCTCCGCGCCGCTCTTTGGTGTGCCCAACTCTTCTGCGCCTGCGACTAGCCTACAGCCTCGCTGCGCACCCGGCCTCTACCAGCCCGGAGGGTAGGAGTTCGCGTTCGCCCAGGGCAGATAGGTGTCCATGGTCGCCTTGTCTACAGCGTACGCCTTGCTGGACTTCATCCACTTCACGTGCCCATCCACGAAGGCAATGTTGCGGCCCTCATTGTGGGGCTCGGTGGCGTCCGAGGTGTACCCCGCGCCGCATCCCACCGGGTTCCGCTTCCAGGGCCGCCACGGATTGCCGCCATCCGCCGCCCAGAACAGTTCCGCGGGCTTTTGAACCTTGGACATCTCTGTGCCGCGGCCATTGCCCAGACCCCGGCAGTTCCAGCCATAGCTGCTGTTGAGGTTCATTGCATTGGCCCATGAGGACCAATAGGAGCAGGTGGTGCGTCCCGTGAAAATCTTGCTGGGGCAGATGAACAACTGATTATTCTTCACGTACGGGAAGATCACGTGCTCCGGCCACGACCCTCCCGGAGCGTTGCAGCTCGCGCCCTGATTCCAACCCACGTAGATCTCGTCATTGTCCTGACCGTACATCAGCGCCCCCAGAGCGATCTGCTTCAGGTTGCTTGAACAGCTTGCCATCCGAGCTTTTTCCCTGGCCCGCGCGAACACGGGGAACAGAATGGCGGCCAGGATCGCGATGATCGCGATAACCACGAGCAGCTCAATCAGTGTGAACCCCTTGCACCTCATCCTGACACCTCCAAGGATATGTGATATGATTTTGTTCGCGTTGTATTGAGAAAATCCTTTGTGTCCAAGAAACCTATTTTGAGGCCGGCCTACGCGAAAATTGGTGCCCCGCGCTGAAGCACGGGGCTATAGGCCTGCGGCCGGGCGTCCTGAGGACGGGCTTTCCCGTCCCGCGCAGACGCCCCGCGCTGAAGCACGGGGCTGGGGGCCTTCGGCCGGGCGTCCTGACGGACGCGAAGGCCGAGGAGATTGCTTCGTCTCCAATAACGACCGTCGAAACGACCGCCGACCGGGACGGTCGGCCTACGCGATTGATGGGGGCGGTCAACGCCGTTTGTCGTTGCCGTCCAGCCCCGCAGGGGCGGAAGCCTCTTGCCACCAGCGTAAGCTGGTGGAATCAGGGCCCCCCTCCAGATTATAAGAGCCCCCGAAGGGGGCGGCAGACGCCCCGGGTTGGCGCGCCCCGGGTTGTGCCCCGGGGTGAAACCCGGGGCTGGGGGCCTGCGGCCGGGCGTCCAGAAGGCTGATGGCCCTTCTGGACGACAAACGGTGGTGGACGCAAGGCCCTTCACCCAAAAGAAATAACCATGGAACAAGTGACCCCAGGGGCACTAATCCCATGGTTATATATTCCGGGCGCGAACCTCAAATCCCCCGCCAAAACTACCGCTTCGGCTTGCCGTCCGGCCCCAACGCCTTGGCCGCCTCCGCCTCGTGCGCCGCCAGTTCCTCCTTGGTCACCTGCCCTTTCTGATCGAGCAGATGATAGACAATGTCCTTGATGTCGTGCATGTCATAGTTCGTCTGGCCGATGGGACCGTCCAGCAAAATCGCACCCTTCAGGCCACGGTCGGGAAGTATGAACTTGCTCTTGCCATTGATGGTGATCCCGCTCTTGCAGCCAATTTTCGCCTTCTGAGCTTCCTTCAGCGTGTCCTCTTCCAGCAGGTCCTCAAACTTCACATAAACCCGGTCGCCCAGCTCTTTGGCAAGCTCTTTCATGGCGCCCAGGGTCGTGGTGTCGCAGGTGTTGTCCGAGGTGACGTAGACGTTGATCTTTACGGCCGCATTCGGTGACCCCATGGGCTTGGGCAATTCCACCGGCTCCCCCTTGCTGTGCTCCTGACTCTCCGCCTTCTGGGGCTTGGCCGGTTCTTCCGTTTTCTTCTTCGGCGCGAGATCCTCCAGATCGCTGTTGGTGACCTTGTGGCTGAGGGCCACCACGATCAGCAGGCCGAGGACAATGGCGCCGATCTTCAAAGACCGGGTGTTCACCGCGGGCACGCTCCATGAGTGAGAGACTGCATCTTTGTTGGGACGAAGAGTATAACGCTTTGGGACAGGGCGCAAGGTTCCGAGGGGCTTCCGCGTCCGGCAGGACGCCCGGCCGCAGGCCTATAGCCCCGTGCTTTAGCGCGGGGCGTCAATTCGGGGCACCGACTCAACCCGGGGCACCTGCCGCCCCCTTCGGGGGCTCTTATAATCTTGAGGAGGGGCCTGATTCCACCAGCTGACGCTGGTGGCAAGAGGCTGACGCCCCTTCGGGGCTGGACGGCAACGGCTTGTCGCGATGCTCGACCTATGCGCTCTGGTCGGCAATCTCCTCGGCCTTCGCGTCCGGCAGGACGCCCGGCCGCAGGCCCCTAGCCCCGTGCTTCAGCGCGGGGCACCTGCCGCCCCCTTCGGGGGCTCTTATAATCTTGAGGAGGGGCCTGATTCCACCAGCTGACGCTGGTGGCAAAGGGCTTCCGCCCCTGCGGGGCTGGACGGCAACGGCTTGTCGCGATGCTCGACCGACGCGCTCTGGTCGGCAATCTCCTCGGCCTTCGCGTCCCTCAGGACGCCCGGCCGCAGGCCCCTAGCCCCGTGCTTCAGCGCGGGGCATCAACCCGGGTTTCAACCCGGGGCACCAACCCGGGGCGTCAATCTTCGCGTCCGGCAGGACGCCCGGCCGCAGGCCCCTAGCCCCGTGCTTCAGCGCGGGGCACCAATTCGGGGCGTCAATCTTCGCGTCCCTCAGGACGCCCGGCCGCAGGCCCCTAGCCCCGTGCTTCAGCGCGGGGCATCAACCCGGGTTTCAACCCGGGGCACCAACCCGGGGCGTCAATCTTCGCGTCCGGCAGGACGCCCGGCCGCAGGCCCACAGCCCCGTGCTTCAGCGCGGGGCGTCTACGGGGGGCGTCAATCTTCGCGTCCCTCAGGACGCCCGGCCGAAGGCCCCCAGCCCCGGGTTTCAACCCGGGGCACCGATCCGGGGCGTCTACGGGGGGCATCAACCCGGCCGCCAAACCCCTCACCCTCACCCCTTCCGCCGATAAGGGACATGCAATAAAGCCGCCGCCTTGCGCTTGGCCTCCTCGCCCCGGCGGTCATAGCGCGCCGTGGTCTGAACATTGGCATGACCTGCGAGTTTCGCCACCGTGCTGATATCCGCCCCGGCATCCAGCAGGTCTGACACGAAACTGCGTCGCAGATCGTGGGGGCTGACTTGCTCCACTACCGCCTGCCCCGCACGCTTGCGCAGGATCCCGTACACCGCCTGATCCGTCATGCGCCGCCATTGCAGAGCCCCGCCCTTGTTGATCGGCACCATGAGCGGGCCCGGCTCATCTCCCCGCACAAGCAGCCAGTCTTCCAGAGCATCCCGCGCGCCATTGTCCACGTAGACCAACCGCTCCTTGGAGCCCTTCCCGCGCACTCGAAGCTCCCCGGTAGAGGCGTCATAATCGGCGCGGTCAAGGCCCACGATCTCCGACCGGCGCATACCCCCGGCGGCATACATGAGCCCGATAATCGCCGCGTCCCGCACCCCCGCAGGGCCGGCATCCCGCGCGCACACATCCAGCAAGGCTACCAGCTCCCCGGGGGCCACATGCCGCCCGGCCGGGAGCCGATCGCCTTTCACAGTGGGCACATTGCGCAGGCGCTGGTACTCCTCGGCGGTGATCAGCTCCAGGTTGAAGGCGGCTTTCGCCACCCCGCGCAATGCGGACAGGGCGAGGTTCACCGTGGCCGGCGCCTGGCCGATGTCCACGAGTTTCGCGCGGATCGCAGCCACATGCTGATACCGCAGCAGGTGCCAGGGGAGGGCATCGAAACGCTCATGCCCGAGCAGGTTTGCGATGAGTTTGAGGCGTCCTTCCACGGCGCGCCTTCCGGAGGGCGCGAGTGCGGCGAGATAGACAAGGGCGGGATTGCGATCGGGCGGGAATTGCGTGGGGATGAGGAGTTCGGCGGAATTGGATGGGAGGATGGCGAGATCGGTGTTTTCCAGGGTCTGCATCTCCTTTCTCACGAACTATTTCGCCCATTATCATAAACTATTTTTGCCCGGAAAACGATGCCCCACACGGGGTCTTCACCGGCGCAGAACCCCCGATTCCGGGCGCACCCTTACCCCCGCCCGCTCCATAAAACGCGCTCACAGGGCGATCTGGACGCTCGCCCCACGCGTCCGGCAGGACGCCCGGCCGAAGGCCCCTAGCCCCGGGTTTCAACCCGGGGCATCAACCCGGGGCGCCAACCCGGGGCACCTGACGCCCCCTTCGGGGGCTCTTATAATCTCGAAGGAGGGGCCCTGTTTCCACCAGCTTACGCTGGTGGCAAGAGGCTGACGCCCCTTCGGGGCTGGACGGCAACGGCAAACGGCATTGGACGGCAAACGGCAAACGGCGTCGACCGTCCCCATCAATCGCATAGGCCGACCGTCCCGGCCGGCAATCTCCTCAGCCTTTGCGTCCCTCAGGACGCTCGGCCGCAGGCCCCTAGCCCCGTGCTTCAGCGCGGGGCACCAATTCGGGGCATCACCCCGGCGCATTGACTACTTCAACGGCCTGCCGCCCTTGAGGGGCTCCGTGCGGGCGGGGAACGCCTCTCCCCTCTCCGCCTCCATGCCCTCCACCCGCGCGCGCAGAGCGTCTTCCGCCAGCGCCGCCAAGGTCAGCCCCGGCGTCCAGTACACGGCATTCTTCACCCGGTCGATCAAGTCCACCGGCAAGTGCACCGTGAGCCGCTCCTTCGCAGTCTTCTCCCCGGCCGGTGGCTGCGTATCGGCTGATTCCACCACCTGGGCAGCCGTCACTGAGGCCACACCTGATGCCGAGGATTTCGGCCGTTTCGAGGCCGGCTGCCTGGCTGCTGTCTCCGCCGGGGTATCCTGCGTCGCCACCGACTGTGGGACCACCGCATCCAGCGGATTGTTGCCAATCGTGGTGCGCTTGCTCATGGGGATGTCTCCTTTCCCTGTATTCTCATCATTGCATGAAATATCGCTAACGGGAACGTTTCCTTCATTTATGCTATTTCTGCTAATGTCCCCCAAAACTCCGCCTCTCCCCTCTACCCCGCCTCCTGGGCCACCAGTTCCCGCGCCGCGTCCCGGTAGTCCTGGGCTCCAGGGCTGTGGGGATCGTAAGCCGTGATCGGCTGCGCGAAAGACGGCGCTTCCGCCAGCCGCACGTTCTCCCGGATGATCGTCGCGTATACCTGTGGGCCAAACCGCTCTCGCAGGGCCTGCACGATGTCCCTCGCGTGCCGGGTCCGGCTGTCCACCCGGCAGGGCAGGATGCCGCTCACCCGCAACGGTGGGTTGAGGCGCTCACGCACCACCTCAATGGTCTGGAGCAACTGCGCCAAACCCGACAGCGCCATCACGTGAGCCTCCACCGGAATCAGCACCTCTTCCGCCGCCGCGAGAGCGTTGACGGTGAGTATCCCCAGGCTCGGGGGGCAGTCCATCAACAGGTAATCCCAGCGGCTTGCGGGAAGCTTTGCGATCTCCCGGCGCAGAATCAACTCCGCTCCCACCTCCCCTGCCAGGGCTTTCTCCGCCCCGACGAGCCACATGGAGGCCGGAACGGCCGTAAGGTCCGTAATGTCCGTTTCGGCCGTAATATCAGCAAGGTTCCCGTTATCAGTCAATACGTCCAGAAGACCCCTCCCGCCGTCGCCGATCCCGAGCCACGAACTGGCCGACGCCTGAGGGTCAAGGTCGATCAGCAGCACTCTGCGCCCCAGTTCGGCCAGCGCCGCGGCCAGGTTCACCGCCGTGGTTGTTTTCCCGCTGCCGCCTTTCTGATTGACGACGGCGATGATTCTCATGACGCGTTGCCTCGGATCGCAAGCTGTTTTGATTTCGGGGCTGCGCGGCCCGTCTATTGGCCCTCGTCGCCCACCTGCATATCCCGAATCAGGCCGCAGCGCCCTTCGAGGGTCAGGCGCGCCAGTCCCATCTGCCCGTAGCGGTTCTTCAAGACGAGGATTTCCAGAGGGCCGGGGCGGTCACGCTCCCCGCCGGCCACGTCCTCCCGGTCCTCGAGGTAATCCGCACGGTAGTTCAGCAGACCCAGCACCAGGTCGGCCTCCTGCTCGCTGCCCCCCTCACGCAGGTGATGCAGTTGCGGGCGGCGCTTGCGGATGGCCTCCTGCACCCCGCGGCTGTCGAACTCTCCGTCGGGAATGCGCTCGCCCTGTTGGGCCGCTTGCCGACCGATCTGCGCAGCGGCAACCACCGGGCAGGCCAATTCCACGGCCAGCGCCTTGAGCCGTCGCGCAACCTGGGACACTTCGATGTCTCGCCGGTCATACTGCCCCGCGGGTGGCGGCACCAGTTGCAGATAATCCACCAGCACTCCCCCCACCGGCCCCCTCTGCCCCACCTGCAGCGCGGCCGCGAACAGTTCGCTCACCGACCATTCAGGGCGATAGATCACGTGGAGCCGGTCCTGGTCCTGGCGCAACTGGTCCAGCGCCTGCTCAAGCTCCGCCGCGGCCGGGTATCCCTGGACACGCTCAGTGCCCTGGAGCCAGTCGCGGATCTCATAGTACGTCCAACCGCGCCCCCCATTGCGCCGCGTCAGGCAGGAGGCAAGTTTCAGGACAACAGCTTCCGGCGGAAGCTCGTATGAGAAGAAGCAGAAGCGGTCCTGCTTGTAACGCGCAAGCCAGTTCAGTAGCAGTCCCAGGAGCACCGTGGTCTTCCCGTGGCCGGTGCGGGCGCCGATGATCGTCAGCTCCGCGGGGTGGAAGCGCACCCCGAGGTCGTCCAGTGCTCCCCAGCCACTGCGCCGGCCCTCGGAAGCCGTGCGGATGCTCTCCAGAACTTCATCGATGCACAGGGTCGGGGAATGTAGCGTGTCATCCAGGCCGAACCGCGCTAACCTCTCCCCCACCGTCGCGGCAACGATGCCCGGGGGCTGCTCCTGCATCTGTCGGCGCGCCGCCTCGAGAATGCCCGCGAGTTCCCGACGCCGCCGTGCCTGCTCCCGCTCCTTCATGCGCCGCTGAGCAAGCTCTGCAAGGCACGCCTCACTGTAGCCGCAACGCTCCGCTGCTATCCTCCAGACGGCCTCCCGATCCCGTGGGTCGACGGTGCGCGCCGCGAGGTCCAGGAGCTCACTCACCGCGCGATCCCTGCCCATGACGCAGGACAGATCGGCACGCTCCAGGATGCAGGAGGCTGCGAAGACCGGCCCTCGCACTGCTTGCCGGAGCAATTCGCGGTAGGCATCTGCGCCGGCCCGGCGGAGGTAACTGTCCGGGTCAACCTTTGCATCAACGTTCCCGTTATCAGCCATACATACCGGGGGAACAACGTAGACTTCGGGAACAGCGGCTCCCAGCTTCTCAATCGCCTGCAGGGTCCCGAGCAGGCCCGGATAGCAGTGGGGGCAAGCCGGCTCTTGATGCTCCACGCAGGGTTCCGGCGAGGGGTCGTAATCCAGATTGAGGGTCAGGCTGCGCACCCCGGACCGGGCCAGGGCCTCCACTTGCTCGCTCCCCAGCCCGGCCCCTCCGAGCCCCACCACGTTCTCCACCCCGGCGGCCCGCAGGCTGAGCACGTCCAGGATGCCCTCCACCAGCACCAGGTCGCGCCCGCGAGCATTGTGCAGGCCGAAGGGGCTGGCCCGGCTTCCCCCGCGCAGCATGAGATATTTCTTGCCCGGCTCGCCGGGAGTAATCGCGCGGGACCACACGTTCACAATGCGCCCCGCGCGGTCGCGCCACGGCCCAACAATGCGCCCGGGCCACAGGTGCAGGACGGACTGGCCGCTGTCGAAAGCCCCCGGCGCCAACCCCGCCTCGCGCACTTCCTCCACGCCGTAGCCCTGGTCCGTGAGGGCCCGCAGGACCTCCTCCGGCCCAGGGTAGCAGCCCAGCTCGAAATCCCGCATCTGCTGGACAGTGAACCCGCGGCCTTCCAGGTAATGCCGTGCTTCCTCCCCCTGTTCGGTGTGGAGCAGTTCGGCCGCGCAAGCCGTGAACGCTTCAAGCAGGTCGGCTTTGCGGTGGCGCTCCGCGGCCGCCTGAAGGGCTTGCGGCGAGCGCTCTCGTTCCGGGAAACTCACCCCGGCCCGCAGACACAGGTCCCGCACCGCATTCAGGAAGGCCTCGCCACGCAGACTGCTCTGCCCGGCGGCGTACTCCAACCACGGGACGAAGCCGCCCCCGTGAATCTTGATGCCGAAGGGGGTGTCTCGGTAGGCCCAGACGCGGTCCGGGCGGGGAGCACCGGGCAGAGCGCGGGTTGCGGTCTCATGGGTAGCCTGCCAGTGATCGCCCCGCAGGACGAAGCCGAATTCGGGGAAAGCACTGTCCAGGCGTTCCCACAGGGCAGGATAGAGCTCTTCATCCAGGAAGAAGGACAGGTCGGATGGGGGAGAGGCAGGCACCGGGCGCCTCCTGGCCGGGGGAGTGTGCTCCCGTTGGAGTCAATGTAAACAATGTTCCCGTTGACGTCAAGGTCCGTATTTTATGAAACGTCCGTCAACCTGCAAAAGTCCCTGCGGGCTGATTCACCCACCCAGGAGCTCCTCCAGACCCACCAGCAGCACGTCTTCCTCGACGGCCCGTTCCCGCAGGCTGTCGCTGAACCCGGAACGGGAGAAGAGCACCGGGCGAAGGCCTCGCCGCCATTTATCCGGAAGCGCCCTTGTTTTCTCCCGCAGGTCTTCCAGTACCCCCAGGCCCACCGGCGACGCGGACCACTTGCATTCCCCCACCAGATGCCCTCCGTCAGCGGTTTCGCACAGCAGGTCAATTTCCACATCTCGGCTCCAGAATGGCCCTACGTCACCCAGTGGGGGAGAGGGGAGCCGTCCGTCCCCCCCTGCCCGCACCCACTCCCGGCAGGCTTGTTCGAAGGCCGCTCCCAGGAACTGGTCGAACACCGGCGCCACCTGGTTCTTCCAGACCTCAGCCGCCAGGCCCATTTCCAGCAGGCTGCGGTTGGGCAAGACGAACCGGTACCAGAAGCGCAGGAAATTGTCCGCAAGGAAGTACCGGCCCCGAGAGCGTTTATCCGGTGCGCGATCCGTGATGCTCACTGTGCGACGCAGCAGGCGCAGTGACTGCAGCACCGGCAGATAGTGGCTCAGCGCGGTGACTTGAACCCCGACCCGGCCGGCGATCTCATTGGGACGTGTGAGGCCGGCGGCCACGGCTTCCAGAATGCCATTGTACACCTGCAGGTCGCGCAGTTCGCTGCGCAACAGGTTCGCCGGCTCTTCATACAGCAAAGACTGAGGACGCAGGAGAGCCTGGCGCACGTTTTCGGCGAAAGAGTAGCGCGGGTCAAACTGCGCCAGGTACATGGGCATACCCCCCAGGCAACCATACGCGCGGAACTGATCTGTGGGGGACCAGTCGGGGAAGAACTGGGCCGCCGCCGACAGGGGCAGGGGGACAAGCTCCTGCTGCCCCGTGCGTCGTCCAAACAGCGGGGACGTGCGGGCAAGCACCGCGTTTTCCATGAAACTCACCGCGGAACCCGACAGCGCCAGCATCAAATGGCTCTGCTGCCCCTGATGATCCCAGAAGCGCTGAATGCGCGAGGGTAATCCAGGATCGGCCTCGCACAGATAGGGGAACTCATCCAGCACCACCACCAGACGTTCCCTTGCCTGCCGGGCAAGGTACCCCAGAAGCGCCTCCCAGCTTTCGAACCGCGCAGACCGCAAGACGCTCTCCTCCAGCGCATCCGCCGCGGCGGCATGAAACTGCGAAAGGTTGTCGCTGTCGGGCACCTGTGCGGCCTGAAAGTAGATATGGGGCCTGGAGCGGCAAAACTCCCGCAGGAGCGCGGTCTTGCCCACCCGGCGACGTCCATACAGGACATAGAGCTGCCCGCCCGGGCGCGCCGCGAGGTCATCCAGGAAGGCAAGCTCGCTGACCCGGTCGATGAAAGGGGGCATGGGGGCTCACTCCCGGAAGAGATTCCTATCGTCATGACTATTATACTCGTGACGATAGGAATCACAAGAGCCTGTGATTGCTCAAATAGCAGTATTGACTTCAATGGCTGAAACGTTCCCGTTACGGCTATTGTGTACAGAGGGCTGGGGAAGGCTCCTGCGGCGGGGATTGTGGGGGCGCCGCAGGGGGTGGCTGGGCGCCTTTTGCCGTGTGTCGTGGAGCCGTTGACGGGGGTCGTTTGCCGTGGCCGTAAAGCCCGAAGAGCGGGGGCGAAGTGCAACGAAAGCCCCCCGCTCCTTGTGTAGTTACTTGTGTAACTACTTGTGGTGATTCGGGGCTCCGGCCGCACTAGGCTGAGAATGGCCGTAAATGGCCTGAGAATGGCGCTATGCAATAATTAGCATACTCTCATATTCCTTGAAAAAGGTGAGTTTCTGCTATTATCTTCCTTCAAAAAGGTGAGTAACTGCTATTATCTTCCTCCAAGAACGTGAGCAAATGCTATTAGACGGGTGGGTGGGGGAGGGGGGCTTTGGGGGATGTGGCGCCCGTCTTTTTCGGTGCGGGCGTGCAATCGTGGAGATCGCCCGCAGGCGGAGGTCGGATTTCTGCCGCCCCCTTCGGGGGCTCTTGTGATCTGGAGGGGGGCCTGATTCCACCAGCTTACGCTGGTGGCAAAGGGCTTCCGCCCCTTCGGGGCTGGACGGCAACGGCGAACGGCCTGTTGAGCGGGACGCTCGGCCTTCGCGTCCCTCAGGACGCCCGGCCGCAGGCCCCTAGCCCCGTGCTTTAGCGCGGGGCGTCAACGCGGGGCATCGATCTGGGGCGTCAATCTTCGCGTCCCTCAGGACGCCCGGCCGCAGGCCTCTAGCCCCGGGTTTCAACCCGGGGCGTCAACGCGGGGCACCGATCTGGGGCGTCAATCTTCGCGTCCCTCAGGACGCCCGGCCGCAGGCCCCTAGCCCCGTGCTTCAGCGCGGGGCGTCAACGCGGGGCATCGATCTGGGGCGTCAATCTTTGCGTCCGTCAGGACGCCCGGCCGAAGGCCCCCAGCCCCGTGCTTCAGCGCGGGGCACCAATTCGGGGCGTCGATCTGGGGCGTCAATCTTTGCGTCCCTCAGGACGCCCGGCCGAAGGCCTCTAGCCCCGGGTTTCAACCCGGGGCACCAACCCGGGGCACCGCCTCAACCCCGGGCGTCAACCCGGGGGCACCGCCTCAACCCGGGGCGTCAACCAAGGATGGACAAAGCTCTTGCACGATGCGGCACAAGAGTGGAGAATTACGGAAGGTGTGCTTTCGCTGGGGAGCGAACAGGTTCTTGGTTCGAAATACCAATCTTCCTGACCACCAAAGACAGGCGTTGTTCCGCGCCAGGAAACTCGTGACGCGGGGGCGTGTGGCTGTCACGTGCTACTCTTCTCAATCTACCGTTCTCGCTGACTCGCAGACTCATTGCACCCCGGGAGGGATGGTTCGTAGATGAACCCCACTAAGGGCCTGTTCATGGTCGTGATTTGCTTTGCGCTGAGTGCCTCCTGCGCGTGGGCACAGGGCGTAAATGATCTGTCCCTGGGCGTGGCTTACGCGGACATGGGGGACTTTGATTCCGACTGGGGCGTGCGCGCTCAGACGTGGCTTTCAGACAGCCTCCTGCTCACCGGCGGCTGGACTAATGTGGACTGCACGGTCATGGCCGAAGGCGGGCCGATGCGCGTGGACGGCCAGATGTGGCAGCTTGATCTGAGCTATGTCTGGAACATGGGAGGCTGGTATTTCGGCCTTGGCGGCGGCCTGCGGAACATTGATGCCGACTGGACCCTTGCCACCCTCACCAATGACGCGAAGAAGCTCAAGGCAGCCGGACACGCCCTCATCGGCAAGCGCTGGGGCGACATGTTCATTGACGTGCGCTATGAGATGGGAAGCGACCTGTTCGGCTACGACGCCGACGGCCTGCAGGCGACGCTGGGGATTTCCGTGGATACCGGGAAGATCGGCGAGGCGCTGGAGGGGGACGCTGGGGCAAAGCCCTTCTACTTCGACCAGTTCCGCATGCCGGGCGCGAATTCGGCGACGGTCAAGGCGGCGGGGACGAGCAGTTGCGGCGAGTTCGATGAGAAGTCGAATTACTGGGACCAGTTCCGGTTCCCGAAGCAGTTCCCGTGAGGATTCTTCGCGCGTAGGCCGACGACCGTCCCGGTCGGCCGAGGTCGGATTTCTGCCGCCCCCTTCGGGGGCTCTTATAATCTGGAGGGGGGCCCTGATTCCACCAGCTTACGCTGGTGGCAAGAGACTGCCGCCCCTTCGGGGCTGGACGGCAACGGCGAACGGCGTTGGACGGCAAACGGCGACGGCGAACGGCCTGTCGAGCGGGACGCTCGGCCTTTGCGTTCGGCAGGACGCCCGGCCGAAGGCCCCTAGCCCCGGGTTTCAACCCGGGGGCGTCTGCCGCCCCCTTCGGGGGCTCTTATAATCTGGAGGGGGGCCCTGATTCCACCAGCTTACGCTGGTGGCAAGAGACTGCCGCCCCTTCGGGGCTGGACGGCAACGGCGAACGGCGTTGGACGGCAAACGGCAACGGGGAAGGGTGCTGCCCGTCCTGGTCGGCAATCTTTTCGGCCTTTGCGTCCGGCAGGACGCCCGGCCGCAGGCCTCTAGCCCCGGGTTTCAACCCGGGGCGTCAACCCGGGGCGTCAACCCGGGGCGTCAACCCGGGGCGTCAACCCGGGGGCGTCGACCTACGCGATCTAACGGCGGTTGGCTGTCGAGCTACCAATTCGGCTTTCACAAAATCCCCAGGGAGGGGACGCCTATGATCAGGCTCCGCGGATTGCTCTTGCCCGTGCTGTTGCTGGCCCTGGCGATCCCGGTCTGCGCCCAGCAGGTGAAGGTCTCGGTCCAACCCGACCGGACCGGCACCGGGACGCTCACCGGCGATTATTACGCCAAGGTCACGGTGGAAGGCGCCGGGACCGCCCGGCAGGTGGTCTTCCGGCTCAATTTCCCCGCTGCATACGGGCTCAATCAGACGCCGTCGGATATCCAGATCGTGGCGGTGCGACCGGGCGCTGATGTGATGAGCATCGACGCCAATGATGTGCCCACTGCCGACCCATCCGACGACACCCCCGTGGTGTTCGCCGAAGCCGTCAGCGGCTCGCCCACAAATGGCGTGTGGATCGTGGCGCTCATGAAAGACGAGGCCGCGAAGACCACAAAGCATGTGTGCGACATCGTCTTCACTTCCCGGGGCCGGGCTACGAAAGACCCGGTGGCCTTTGAAGCGGGGAGCGTGTCGGTGAAGGATGCGTCCCTGGCGGTGCTCACGAGTCAGGGCACTTTCGGCACCGCCCAGGTCCCACTGTTCGGGGATGTGAACTGGGACAGCAAGGTGAACGCCCTGGACTTTGCGGTGTTCGTTCAGGCCTGGCGCGAGTATAACCAGTCGGGCTTCACTGCGGACAAAGCCCTGGCGGATCTTGCGCCACGTTCCACCCCATCCGGCGTCATTGACCCGGCAGAGATGCTCAGCAGTCAGACCGCCACACCCAAGGCCATCAACGCGCTCGACTTCACAGACTTCGTGCTGTCCTGGCGCGAGTACAACAAAGCGCAACCCACTGCCGCGCCCCAGACGGCTCCGAAGGAGGAATATCAGTGAACAGGACGTCAACCGCGTGGAGCGGCCTTTGCCTGCTTGCCCTGGTCGCCTTTGCATCCGGTGCCTGGGCGACCAGCGTGGAGTTCAGCCCGGATCAGTTGACCTTCCAGAAAACCGACACGAATACTCAGAATGTGGGGATTTTCGTCAAGAACTTCCCCGCCGGTACGGACCTTGGCGGCGCCCTGTTCCTGCTGCAGTATGACACCAACGCTCTTGAGATCTCCAACGTGGTGTTCGACAACACCATCCTGGACCTCAAGGGCCTGGATACTCCGATGCCCGGAGGCCTGAGCATCAGCGCCAATAAGCTCATGGCCACCGGCACGGTGTCCGATGCCAAGGCCCTGGTGACCTTCGACGTGAAGCGCAAGACCGACACCGCGGGCGATTACCCCGTTACTTTCGCCGTGGGTGATCCGCTGAACGCTCTGAAGGACCTGGTTACCCAGGACATCGCGGTGGCCAGTTGGGGGACCCTCACGGTGACGGTGACCGAAGGCCCCCCCGACCCCGTGCAAGACCTGGGCTTCACCTTCACCCAGCGCCAGAAGGACCCGGTGGAGTTTGATCTGACCTGGACCACCGGCAAGGTCACCAGCGTGGAGGCTCAGCGCTTCTTCGGCGGGGTCTGGGAAACTGCCCCGGCCGGGATGCTGAACTGGAACGCGCAGACGAAGAAGCTCACCGTCACCACCGGAGTACCGGGCGTGGAGACATTCCCGGTGCGCCTGCGCGGGCTGGATCAGGGGAAGGTCTGGGACGGGACCGCGGCCGTTGACGCCGCAGCCAACCCGGATGTGGGCTGGGTCAATGGCGCAACCGACCTCACCGTGGATAACGAGCCCCCGGACCTGACCAGCGCCGTGGCCAATCGAGACGGCACGAAGATCACCGCCACCTTCCAGTCCGGCGAGATCCTCGATGATGCCACTGCTCTGGCCGCCGGCAATTACGCGGCCTCCGTCGGCGATCCGCCCGATGCTCCGGCGGCGACGCTCATCAATGTGACCAATGTTACCAAGCTGGGCGACAACCAGGTGGAATTGACCCTGGCAAGCGCTCTGCCCCGCGAAGGCGACCTGTTCCTGGGCGCCTGGAATGTGCAGGATGATTTGGGCAATGCGATGGTGGGGACGGATGTAGTTCCCGTGACGCTGCCCGCATTCCCGCCCACCGATGTAACCGTCAGCGTGAATGCTCCGCGCCAGAAGGACCCCATCAAGGGCACCTACGGGTGGACGAACGGCTTCTCCGACGATGCCGAAGCCCAGTACTCCGATGACGGCGGCGCTAACTGGCATCCCTTTGACGCCACCTCAGACAATGTGAACAAGACCTGGGAATGGAACACCGGTTTCGCAGGCACGAAAGCCCTGGACCTGCGTGTTCGGTTCCTGGAGAAGGGGCAGGTCTGGAACGGGACGGCGGTGGTGGACGCGGCCACCAACCCGGATGCAGGCTGGGTGACCGCCGGCGTTATCCTGGACAATGAGGCCCCGGTTCCCCAGAGCGCAAGCGGCGCGGGCAATTTGGTGTCCATCGCCTTCAAGACCGACGAAGCGCTTGACCCCGGCTCGGTGGCAAATCTGGCGAACTATGAAGTCGTAGACATGGGCGTCATCACCACCAGCCACGCCGGAGCCCTGCCCATCACCGAAGCGCGTCTTGCGGCCGGGACCCAGAACGTGATCGAACTGGTCCTGGGCGAAAACCTCCTGCCCACCCAGCGCTACCAGGTGAGCGTCAAGGACGTTGTGGACGCCGTGGGCAATGCCCAGCTTGCCCAGGTTGATCTTGCCCTGACCACCGAGCCGAAGCCCGGCAAGAACGTGGCGGTTGTCCTCAATGCCGGCGCGCGTCAGAAGGACGATGTGGTCATCGACCTGACCTGGACCGACGGCTTCGCAACCGCCCTGGAGCTTCAATATGACGCAGGGGCCGGTTTCGTCAATGCTGCCGGCACGGTGGCGGATATCGGCGCGAAGAAGATCGTCTGGAACACCGGATTCGCCGGAACCACCGCTCTTCAGGTTCGGGCTCGGGTCGTGCATCGCGGCAAGGTCTGGGACGGGACCCAGAACGTGGACGCGGCGGCTAATCCGAATGCGGGCTGGTCGGCGCCGGTTGCGCTCACCGTGGACAATGAGCTGCCCGACCCGGTTTCCGCGGCGGGACAGCGGGACTCGGCGGATGTGGTGGTCACCTTCAACGCCGGCGAACTGCTGGACGAGACGGTGGCCGAAGACCTCGCGAGTTACACAGTCACTGACGAGGGTGTCATCACCGCCAACGGCTCGCCGGTGCTGCCCATAGCTTCGGCGAACCTGGAAGCCGCGGGGAACGTGGTGACCCTCACCCTGCAGAATGTCCTGGCCGCCGGGAAGAAATACAAGGTGACGGTGAACGCGGCGAAGGACGTGGCGGGCAATGAACTGGCCGCTCCGGAGGGTCTGGACTTCGAAGTCCCGGCCAATCCGGAGCTTGTGAGCGCGGTTTTCGTGAACCGCACCCGGGTTCGCGCCACCTTCGACAAGGTGATGGACATCGCCACCCTCGGAGCCGCTGACTGGACCCTCACCGCTGCGGGCGGTGGGACGGTAGCGGTGACCAATGTGAGCGACACGGGGGACGGGAAGAGCTTCAACCTCACCACCGGCCTCCTGGCGCAGAAGACCGATTACACCCTGACCGCGCCGCCTAATGCCGCGGATACAGGTGGCCTCACAGTGCGCCCCGACAAGGATGAGGCGACCTTCACCAGCCGCCGCTGGTTCGATTTCGCCGCCGGGACCCGGACCATCGGGATCCCGCTCACGGATGCGGGCCGCGTGCTCACCCTCACCGGCGCGGACGGCGTCGCGCGGTATGATGCAGGCGCGGGCGCGTATGTGATCGACAAGGCAGTGGGCGGCGCCGAGGAGATCCAGCAGGTGCCCGGCATGGGGTACTTCGCGAAGTTCAACGCGGCGCGGACGGCCTACTTCGACGGCGACCCGCTCCCAAGCCCGGTGGCCTTCAATGCCCCCGCGGGCTGGAGCATTATCAGCCCGCCGCGGAACATCTCTCTGGGCAATATCAACCCGGCAATCCCCTACGCCTGGTATTACGACGGGACCGGCTACGTGCTCAAGGCCAATATCCCTGCGGGCGGGCTGAACGTGGTGGATGATAAGCTGGACGCCTGGAAGGGGTACTTCATCAAGCGCGCAGCGGCGGGCAATGTGCAGATCGGCACCGCCCAGGCGTCCGCCGCTCCCCTCAGCTTCGGTGATGATGCCAAGCTGGTGCAGCTTGTGGCTTCTGCGGGCGATCTCGCAGACACCATGAACTTCTGCGGCATCGGCGGCGATGCGGTGGAGATCGCCAACCCGCCGCTGGTGGATGGCGCGGTTGACCTGGCTTTCGCGGGCTCGGGGGACGCTCTGGCGGTGGACGTGCGCACCGGCGACCTGGCGCAGAAGTGGGACCTCGTGGTCACCACCAGCCTGCCGAATACCGCAGTGACCGTGTCCGCGCCGGACCTGTCCACGGTGCCGGCGGAATATGCGGTCATTCTCACCGACAAGGAAAGCGGGAAGTCCTGCTACCTGCGGACCAGTCCGGGCTTCACTTTCGAAACCGGCGCTGATGGCGCGAGTCGGAAGATGACGCTGGAGATCGTGCAGCGCAGCGGCGCGGCGCTTGTGAGCAGCATGAGCGTTCAGAGCGGCCCCGGCGCCGCGGTGGTGACCTACGGCCTGAGCGGGCCGGCATCGGTGACCGCCGAAGTGCTCAATATCGCCGGCCGTAAGGTGCGGCAGATCGTTGCCGACCGCGTGGAGACCGCCGGAACTCACACCCTGGTGTGGAACCTCAGCAGCGACGCGGGAACCGCGGTGCCGCGGGGCCTGTACATGATCGTGATCCAGGCTCGCAGCGAAGACGGGCAGCAGGTGCGCGCCGTCCGACCGCTGTCGGTGAACCGCTAAAGGAGGGCTACTCGCCTGATGACAAAGCTCCCGAACACACTCATGATGCTCGCCGGATTGACGCTGCTATTCAGCGTCCTGGCGCTTGTAGGCTGCAATAGCGGTAGCCCGCCGACTCAGATTCTGGTGGCGGTGACGGGCCGGGTCATGCTCCTGCAGGACGGTGGGAACGTGGGGCAGGGCAATGTGACGGTGAAGCTCACCCCCACCGATGGCGGCGACGCGATCCAGCAGGCCGTGAACCCGGACGGGACCTTCGCCATCGCCGATGTGCCTGCGGGCGAGTATAACCTGGAGATCATTCCGGGTGCGGGCGTGAACGTGATCCTGCAGGGCGCGCAGAAGGTCTTTCTGGACAAGGAAGATGAGGACAAGCTGATCGACATTCCGACGGTGTACGTAGTAGAGACCCCACCTGCGCCGCCGCCCAACATCTAGGCGCGCGAGGTCGGGCGTTCCATCAATCCGCGTCGTCGATGCCCCGGATCGGTGCCCCGGATCGGTGCCCCGGGTTGAAACCCGGGGCTAGGGGCCTGCGGCCGGGCGTCCTGCCGGACGCGAAGATTGACGCCCCGGGTTGGCGCCCCGGGTTGAAACCCGGGGCTAGGGGCCTGCGGCCGGGCGTCCTGCCGGACGCAAAGGTCGAGAAGATTGCCGACCGGGACGGTCGTCCAACGCCGTTCGCCGTTGCCGTCCAGCCCCGCAGGGGCGGAAGCCCTTTGCCACCAGCGTAAGCTGGTGGAATCAGGCCCCTCCTTCGAGATTATAAGAGCCCCCGAAGGGGGCGGCAGATGCCCCGGATCGACGCCCCGGGTTGAAACCCGGGGCTAGGGGCCTGCGGCCGGGCGTCCTGAGGGACGCGAAGATTGACGCCCCGGGTTGAAACCCGGATTGACGCGCCCCGGATTGACGCCCCGCGCTGAAGCACGGGGCTACAGGCCTGCGGCCGGGCGTCCTGCCGGACGCAAAGGCTGAGCGTCCCGCTCGACAGGCCGTTGCCGTCCAGCCCCGCAGGGGCGGAAGCCCTTTGCCACCAGCGTAAGCTGGTGGAATCAAGGCCCTCCTTCGAGATTATAAGAGCCCCCGAAGGGGGCGGCAGAAATCCGACCGCCGTCGCATATCATCATATTCCCGCCCTGGCCTACCCCTCTTCCGCGCTGAATTGCACCTTGCGAATCGCGGTCGGCGAACGATATGCCGGCCCCTCCGCGCGGACGTGGATCTCGTACACCAGTGTTCCCGCGCCTTTGTCCGCAGCGGGTAAAGACAGGGGGACCCGGAAATTGCCCTGGTCATCGCTGAGCTGCCGGGACGGCGGAAGTACCGTGCGCAGTTCCGGATCACTCTCGGCGTAGATTTCCACCCACGCGGTGGCCAGCAGGCCCGGCTGAATGCGCCCCTCCACCGTGAGCTCCGGCCCCACCTGCTCCTCTTCCGAAGGCTGCAAAATCACAGGCGGCCCGGTGCCGTCGTCCTCAAATGCCGGACCGAAGAGCCCTTTCTCCTGGGTAATGGCTGCCGTGAGGGTGTTCGTGGTGGTCTTGTCGGCCATGCGCAGGAGAAGCCAGGCGTGCACCGTGACGCGGGGGTCGCGGATCGTCACCGGGAAACTGAAGCGCACCCCATGGGCGCCGCGTGGGCCGGCGGTCCCAGGTTCGAGACGCGCGAGGTCCTGGCGATTGCGCAGGTCCTCATCCACCACGAAGGCGATGGCCGTCTGCTCGTACGTGGCCCTGTCCAGCAGGGCGACATTGTCTTCCGGTCGGGGGCTGTCGGGGTCGGCGAGGACTGCGTCGAAAATGTCGCCTGCGGTTCCCTGGAAGTACACGTGGGCCATGGTAAGCGCGCCCAGAGCCCAGCGCGCGCCGGGGTTGACCGGGAGCAGCTGGCGCCATTCGCTCTGACCGTCGGGCGACCATTGACCGTTGGGAATTGCCCAGCCCGCAGGCGGCGGGGAGTCGAGGAACTGGATCTTATCCCGGGGCGCCGCCAGCATCACGATGCCGCAGGCGATGGAAGTATCGCCATCGCCCTCGGCCATAACTGTGAGCAAGGCGGGCTCCCGGGTCCCGGCGGTGGCGGGCCCGTAAAGGGCGACCTCAACGGTCTGATCCACCGCAGCCCGTGCGAGAAGCGGGCCTTCGGCGAGGTTGGATGGAATCTGGGCGCAGGCCAGCGCGGGCAGGCAGATAGCGGCGATAAGCAATGCCCACAGCAGAGGCTTGCTGCGCTGGTGAAGAGGGACTAGCATAAGCATCGACCTCGTTCTATGTGGCGTCGCCGTTTGCCTTTAGTCGCGTAGGTCGAGGTGTTCCGGATCGGCGCCCCGGGTTGACGCCCCGGGTTGGCGCCCCGGGTTGAAACCCGGATTGACGCGCCCCGGGTTGGCGCCCCGGGTTGGTGCCCCGGGTTGGTGCCCCGGGTTGGCGCCCCGGGTTGAAACCCGGGGCTACAGGCCTTCGGCCGGGCGTCCTGCCGGACGCGAAGATTGACGCCCCGCGTTGGTGCCCCGCGCTGAAGCACGGGGCTAGGGGCCTTCGGCCGGGCGTCCTGCCGGACGCAAAGGCTGAACGTCCCGCCCGACAGGCCGTTTGCCGTTGCCGTTTGCCGTCCAACGCCGTTGCCGTCCAGCCCCGCAGGGGCGTTAGCCTCTTGCCACCAGCGTAAGCTGGTGGAATCAGGCCCCTCCTTCGAGATTATAAGAGCCCCCGAAGGGGGCGGCAGATGCCCCGGGTTGATGCCCGGATTGACGCGCCCCGGGTTGGTGCCCCGGGTTGGTGCCCCGGGTTGGTGCCCCGGGTTGAAACCCGGGGCTACAGGCCTGCGGCCGGGCGTCCTGAGGGACGCGAAGGCCGAGCGTCCCGCCCGACAGGCCGTTTGCCGTTGCCGTTTGCCGTCCAACGCCGTTGCCGTTCAGCCCCGCAGGGGCGGAAGCCCTTTGCCACCAGCGTAAGCTGGTGGAATCAGGGCCCCCCTCCAGATTATAACAGCCCCCGAAGGGGGCGGCAGATGCCCCGGGTTGATGCCCGGATTGACGCGCCCCGGGTTGACGCCCCGGGTTGAAACCCGGATTGACGCCCCGGGTTGAAACCCGGGGCTAGGGGCCTGCGGCCGGGCGTCCTGAGGGACGCGAAGGCCGAGCGTCCCGCCCGACAGGCCGTTTGCCGTCCAGCCCCGAAGGGGCGGAAGCCCTTTGCCACCAGCGTAAGCTGGTGGAATCAGGGCCCCCTTCCAGATTATAACAGCCCCCGAAGGGGGCGGCAGATGTCCCGGGTTGAAACCCGCGGCATGGTCGGCAAATGAATGAGCCGGCTTTCGCCGGCTCATTACTGGCGATTGCTAAGAAGGGTGCTGGGGGTGGGGGAGGGAGCCCTTCATGCAACCGCCAAACTCATTGTCGTTATTATAACCACCTTATCCTCTTTCAAACCTGTCACCCAATAACTTTCATAGATGTTGCCCCTTTTGCAGGAGTTCATGGGGAAATATCGAACATAACCCATGAATTGCGACAGCGGCAACACAGCCAAGGAAACGGAGGAGCAGGCCGGGGGCTGCGGTATCCGGGCATGACCGATAGGTCAAACAATAGTAACACACTGCTGTTCAGAGGCCATAGAAAGAAAGGGGGGCCCGGAATCGGCATATTCTGATGGCTGCGCGCGTGGTATGGGGTGGGGAGGAGAGCAGGTGCGCGTCGCCCCAAAGGCGATGGCGAAAATGGCCGGAGGTACACTGGAGTTGCTCGAAGATCTCGTGCGAGTACTCGACGCCGAGGAGTTCTCGGAGCTGTGCCATCATGTCGTGAGGATCGCTCAGAGCAATTCGAGCCTCGAGAGGATTCGCTTTTACCTGGCGCACCCGAAGTCCGACCGGCTCAAGCTCGAGGCGATTGCCGGTGAGCCGGTGGACGGGGCGAGCCAGGAAATCGCTCTGTCCTCACATGCCATGCTTCGGTATTTGGCCTTGCAGGACTGTGGGCCGGTCATGGCGAGTTTCCCGCCGTCTGCTGCGGTGGGAGGCGGACCTAAGCCGATACCCGCTTGCATTGTACCCTTCCGGCTGCCCAGTGCTCATTTCGGCGTAATTGTGGGGGAAAACCTTTCCGGGCGAGCAATCTGTGATTACGAGGCGCGTCTGCTAAAGACCCTGGCGAGTTTCGCGGCCGCCGGGATGAGGCGCTCCGTGGTCGGGGAGCTGGGCATCGGTACGGTGTCCGTGGTATCCCACGAACTGCGCTCGCCGCTCACAGCCATCGTGGCCTTTACCGAAATGCTCCTCGACGGTGACGCAGGCCCCCTGACACCCCAGCAGGAGCATTACATGCGCAGGATCCGCGAAGGCGCGGCGAACCTTTGCAAGATCGTGGAGGACTTGCTGCAACTCACGCGGTTGGTCCAGGGGAATGCGCCTATTGAACTATCAGTGGTGGAGACGCGAGGGTTCATTCGCGATACGGTGATCAATTTCGAACCGCTTGCCCAGGCGAAGGGGATCTCGCTGCGCATCAAGCTCCCCCCCCGAATTGCCTTGTCTGACCACCGATAGGGAACGACTGCGCCAGGCGCTGGGCAATCTGATCGACAATGCCATCAAGTACAGTCCGGCAGGCAGCAGGGTGACGGTGCAGGCAAATGTGGACAATGGGCAGTTATGCATCGCGGTGGCCGACGAAGGCCCCGGCATTGCCCCGGATGTGCAGCCTAAGGTCTTCGATGCCTTCTACCGCTACCACCAGGACGATGCGGTGCCGCAGCAGAAGGGTTCCGGCCTGGGGCTCACCGTGGTCCAGTGCATCGTTCGCCTGCTGGGAGCGGAAGTGGGGTTGCAGAGCACCCCGGGCAAGGGCTCGACCTTCAGCCTGCTGTTCCCATTGTGCGACGCCATTCAGGATGATTGCTCCGGAGATGTCGGGGCTTTCTGTGAACAAAAAACCGAATAGAAACGGGGAGGGGCATCGTGCCGGATCAGCGCATTCTAATTATTGAAGATGATCCCGGAGCGGCAGACGCCGTGGCCGAGAAGGCCAAGATTGCGGGATTTCAGACCCATATTGAGAACACAGGTATGGGCGGGCTGTCTGCTTTCGAGCGGCTCGAACCGGCTCTGGTTGTGCTCGACCTGGGTCTGCCGGACATGGATGGGGTGGAGATCTGCCGGACGATTCGCGGGAAGTCTCGCGTGCCGGTGATCATGCTCACTGCCAAGGCCGAGGAAGTGGACCGCATCATCGGCCTGGAAATGGGAGCGGATGATTACGTCACAAAGCCCTTCAGCCCGAAGGAGTTGATCTCCCGCATCCGCGCGGTGCTGCGGCGGACGGAAGAGGGCGCCATTCCGACGCCCGGGGAGACCAATTACAGCGCGGCGGGAATCGAGCTGGATGAGCGGCGGCATGAAGTGACCGTGGATGGGAAACTGGTGGAGCTGACGCCCATCGAGTTCAAGCTGCTCTTGGCGCTTATGCGTCACGCCGGCCAGGTGATGAGCCGCGAGCGGCTCACCGAGCGGGTGTGGGGCTACGAAGGCTACAGCTCAAATCTGCTGGAAATCCACATCGGCAATTTGCGCAAGAAAATCGAGGACGACCCGCGTCACCCAAGACGGTTGATCACGGTGCGCGGATATGGGTACAAGATAATGCGTGAAGTGAGCTGATGGATTGGCCTGCTTCCGTGGAGGCTTTTGCATGACCGAGGGATTCGCACTTATCGTGGAGGACAGCGAATACCTGGCTGAGATGCTTGCCGAAGTCGTAAAGGATATGGGCTACAGCTTTCGCATAGTCGGATCGGGGGAAGCCGCGCTAGAGGCATTGGGCGAGCGGGTTCCTGATTTCGTGCTGCTTGACTGGATTCTGCCGGGCCTCCAAGGGATCGACGTGCTGGACGCTATTCGCAAGCGACTGCAGTTGAAGGTGCCGGTGCTCATGCTCACTGCCAAGGGCGACGTTGACGCCCGGGTGATGGGCCTGGAGACCGGTGCGGATGACTACATGCCCAAACCGGTGCACATGAAGGAACTGCAGGCCCGGATACTCGCGGTGTTGCGTCGGAGGGAACAGCTGGATCGAGGGAATGGCGATTCAATGGGTTTCGCGTAGGCAAAACGCGCGAAAATCCCATTTCTCCGCGTAGGAGGGACATCCCATTAATCCGCGTCGGTGCCCCGGGTTGACGCCCCGGGTTGAGTCGGTGCCCCGAATTGGCACCCCGGGTTGACGCACGGGTTGACGCCCCGCGCTGAAGCACGGGGCTGTGGGCCTGCGGCCGAGCGTCCTGAGGGACGCGAAGGCTGAGCGTCCCGCCCGACAGGTCGTTTGCCGTCCAGCCCCGAAGGGGCGTCAGCCTCTTGCCACCAGCGTCAGCTGGTGGAATCAGGCCCCTTCTTCGAGATTACAAGAGCCCCCGAAGGGGGCGGCAGACGCCCCGCGCTGAAGCACGGGGCTAGGGGCCTGCGGCCGGGCGTCCTGCCGGACGCGAAGGCTGAGCGTCCCGCCCGACAGGTCGTTTGCCGTCCAGCCCCGCAGGGGCGGAAGCCCTTTGCCACCAGCGTAAGCTGGTGGAATCAGGGCCCCTCCTTCGAGATTATAAGAGCCCCCGAAGGGGGCGGCAGGTGCCCCGGGTAGACGCCCCGGGTTGATGCCCCGGGTTGAAACCCGGGGCTAGAGGCCTTCGGCCGGGCGTCCTGCCGGACGCGAAGGCTGAGCGTCCCGCCCGACAGGTCGTTTGCCGTCCAGCCCCGAAGGGGCGTCAGCCTCTTGCCACCAGCGTCAGCTGGTGGAATCAGGCCCCTTCTTCGAGATTACAAGAGCCCCCGAAGGGGGCGGCAGACGCCCCGCGCTGAAGCACGGGGCTAGGGGCCTGCGGCCGGGCGTCCTGCCGGACGCGAAGGCTGAGCGTCCCGCCCGATAGGCCGTTGCCGTCCAGCCCCGCAGGGGCGGAAGCCCTTTGCCACCAGCGTAAGCTGGTGGAATCAGGGCCCCTCCTTCGAGATTATAAGAGCCCCCGAAGGGGGCGGCAGGCGTCGGCGTCCAGATCGCCCTGTGAGCGCGTTTCATGGAGCGGGTGGGGGTAAGGGTGCGCCCGGAATCGGGGGTTCTGCGCCGGTGAAGACCCCGTGAGGGGCATCGTTTTCCGGGCAAAAATAGCTTATGATAATGGGTCTTGTGGTAACAAGAAAATGGGATCAAAACCAGCCCATCCTAGCGTCCACCGAGCGACCTCAGTCTTAGCCCGCCCTATGCACAAATCTGGAGGACGCGAAGCGGCAGTGACCTTGGAATAGCCTGGTAGCGAACCATAAAGCCGTTCCCGGGGGGCCCTGCCGTGAATGCACCGTGCTCCATGCAGACCGCCTTCTCCTTCCGCGATAATCGAGAAATTCCCCTGGATTTTGACGGTGGCTAGATCACGTCCGATGCCGGTCTCATCGCCCTGCGCGAGTTCGATATCACGGAAGATGCGATGCAGCGTCGCCGAGTCCGGGGTCGTCAGCCGCTGGATCCCCAATGCCTCGCACACCAGTTCGCCATGATCCCGACCCCACTGCGCAATCGCGTACACGCTGCGCGCGCCACACGCCATCGCGCATACGGCCAACGCCAACACCGACGCCAGGCCATTGCCGTGACGCGCACGGTGTGTTACGCTACTACGCTACACAGTCGTACGACCCAGCTCAGGCACACTGCCTGAGCTGCATCGTACGGCACACAACCGAGAGCGTTCAGGACCGCGCGGCGCCCCACCGGGGAGACGCGAGGCAGTGAAAGCCGAAGCCAGACGCAGACGGCTTGTGTTTTCCGGCTTCTCCGGCCCGGCAGTTCTCGCGCGCAGAAAGGAATGATCCATGGATGGTCGGCTTCGATGACGTCAAGTTCCAGCTTCCAGTTGAACTGGCTCAGCTGTTCGAGGGACGGTCGGGAAGGTTCATCGCCGAGACCCCCCAGGATCTGTTCCTGAGAGCTGCGAGCGACGCGGGCGGGGGCTGGTACGAGGTGGCCTACGACATCCCGGGCACAGGCCGGTACGTGGAAGCCCGGGTCTGCCGTGTGCGTAACGGGCTGGCGGCGAACTACACGGACCCGTACATGCGGCGGCGCGACCCCGACTGCATGGTGATCGGTGATGCCCTGCCCACCGATAAGCCGCGTTTCAGCGATCGCTATGGCCTTGATTTTGAATCCCTCCGCAACGAGACCCTGGCCTGGTTGGCGGATCAGGAGCTTGCGGCGTTCTTTTTCATGGCAGGGGGACCCGCACAAGGCCTGGGCGCAGTGGCCGTGGCTCCCGCAAACGCTGCATTCTTCGCCTACGGCCTGGCCCTGTTGCAGGGCGCAGTCGCCCCTTCTGACCTGCCTGATGATTTCCGGGTGGGTGCCGTGGTGTACGTCGCCCCTCCTTTCCGCCACACCCATTTCGGAGGGCGCCAGGTAGTTGTCCACAACCGCCGCGAGGGATTGCACGAACTGTTTGCGTATAACCTCTATCCGGGGCCAAGTGCGAAGAAGGGTGTCTACGGGGTCCTGCTCAGTCTGGGCGAGGCGGAGCACTGGGTGACTGCCCACTGCTCTGCAGTGCAGTTGGTCACGCCATACGGCAACAAGGTGACCTTCATGCACGAGGGGGCCAGTGGTGGGGGCAAGAGCGAGATGCTCGAGCACTTGCACCGGGAGTCCGACGGACGAGTACTTCTCGGCCGCAACCTGGTGACCGGCGAGGAGCGCCACCTGACCATTCCCCACACGTGCCGTCTGCGTCCCATCGTCGATGATATGGCGCTGTGCCATCCCGGGATCCAGAAGGGGAACGGCAAACTCACCTTACGGGACGCCGAACAGGCGTGGTTCGTGCGCGTGGACCATATCCGTGCTTACGGTACCGATCCTCAACTTGAGAAGACCACAATCCAGCCGAAGGAGCCGCTCCTCTTCCTGAACATAGACGCCGTACCTGAGAGCACGGCGCTGATCTGGGAGCACATCGAGGATGCGCCGGGAATTCCCTGCCCGAACCCCCGTGTTGTCCTGCCGCGCCGCAATGTCCCGGACGTGCTGGATGGCCCCCGGACTGTGGATGTGCGCAGCTTTGGGGTACGCACACCCCCGTGTCGGCGGGGCGAACTCACCTACGGGATCTTGGGACTGTTCCACATCCTGCCCCCGGCCCTCGCGTGGCTGTGGCGTCTGGCCGCACCGCGCGGGCATGAGAACCCGAGCATTGTCCACAGTGAGGGAATGAGCTCGGAGGGCGTCGGCTCCTACTGGCCTTTCGCAGCCGGGCGCCGGGTCGACCACGCCAACTTGCTGCTGGATCAGATCATCGCCGGCACCGAAATGCGCTACGTCCTCATCCCGAATCAGCACATCGGGGCATGGCGCGTGGGATTCATGCCCCAGTGGCTTACCCGGGAGTATCTGGCGCGCCGGGGTGCGGCATGGTTCGGTCCGGAAGACGTGCGGCCGGCGCGATGCCCGCTCCTCGGCTACGTCCCCAACACCGTAGTGCTTGAGGGGCAGACCATCCCGCCTCACCTACTGCACGTCGACCAGCAACCCGAGGTGGGGGAGCTGGCTTATGACCACGGCAGCGAGTTGCTGACCCAGTTCTTCGAACGCGAACTCTCCCAGTTCCTGGTGGATGACCTGCACCCGCTGGGCCGCCAGATCATCGAGAGCTGCCTCGCTGGGGCGGATGTTGAGACGTATAGCTCTCTGTGCGACGCGCCGGTCCTTCTGGATGAGTGATGGGTTCCATGGCCCATATGCGTCCAGCCGTCTTTCTTGACCGTGATGGCACCATTATCGAGGACCGGGGTCATCTCAACAGCCCCGACCAGGTGCGGTTCATTCCCGGCGCCTGCGAGGCGTTGCGGGAACTGCAGTCGCGCTACCTGCTTTTCATCGTGACGAATCAGGGAGGCATTGGACAGGGCATAGTGAGTTGGGATGATGTGAACCGGGTGAATGCGCACGTTGCCGGCGAACTCCGGCGTTGGGGTGTGCAGATCGCCGAGACGTACGTGTGCCCCCACTCCAGGGATCAGGGTTGCAGGTGTATCAAGCCGGAGCCGTTCTTCCTCCACCGGGCCGCGGAAGACCACAGCGTTGATCTTGCACACTCATTTACCGTGGGCGACCACCCCCACGACGTAGAGCTTGCATCGCGTGCAGGGGCCTGCGCCGGTATCTTCGTGCTCACAGGCCACGGTGAGAAGCATCGCGGCGAACTGCCTCCGGAGGCCACGGTGGTCGCGGACATCGGCGCCGCCGCGAGGATGATCGTGATGTGGAACGATAGGAGGTCGGGATGATACAGTGGCGCGGCGTGTTGAGTGTCGCGGCCGCATTGGCCATCCAGTTCTGCAATGGCGGCCTGTATGCCTGGAGCAGTTTCGTGCCGGCTCTGATTGATCAGTACGGGCTCTCGGCCACTCAGTGCGCGCTCATCTTCAGCACCACCATGGCTTTCTTCGTATCCGCAATGGTCCTCGGGGGTGCAATGCAGGAGCGCCATGGCCCGCGCAGGTTGGTTTTTCTCAGTGGCCTGCTCTTCGCGGCCGGGTACCTCATCGCAGCCCGGTCGGGCGGGTACTTGCCGGCTCTCCTAATAGGGATAGGATGCCTGGGAGGCACGGCCATTGGTCTGGGTTACGTCTGCGCCCTGAGCACAGGGCCGCGGTGGTTCCCAGATCGCCCGGGGCTGGTGACAGGTATCGTGGTAGCGAGCTTCGGCGCGTCGGGCATGGTGGTGTCTCAGGTGGCCACGGCGATGCTCGCGCGAGGTATCGACGTGCTGAGCATCCTGGGACAGATAGGGGGCGTCTATGCCGCGGTGGTGCTGCTGGCTGGCGCAGCTCTCTCTGTGCCGAACCGCGATTCCGGTCAACGTATGGCGAAGTGTGTGGTCCGACCCTGGCAGATCCTGAGCGAGCCGAAGGTACTTTCTCTGTCGGTCGGGATGTTCTGCGGGACATTCGGGGGACTACTGGCGATCAGCAATCTCAAGCCGCTGGTGATGTCCTGCGGGGGTTCACCATCGGTGGCCGCCTGGGCAGTCGGGGCCTTTGCGGTGGGCAACGCGCTGGGCCGTGTCCTGTGGGGATGGCTTGCGGATCGCATCGGCAAGGCTGCGGTGCCGGCCTCGCTGGCTTCACTGGCGGCGGCCCTCTTCCTGCTTCAGCACCCCGTCGCGCAATACTCCCTGACTTGGACCTGTGCGGGTCTCGGGACCTGCTTCGGCGCTGCCTTCGTTGTCTATGCTACGGAGGTGGCGCGCAGCTATGGTCGCGCAGCCCTGGGTCTGGTCTACCCTTGGGTCTTTCTGAGTTACGGGCTGGCGGGGGTGACCGGGCCTGCGCTGGGGGGCTTGCTCGCCGATGCGCTGGGTCAATTCCGGACGGCTACACTGATTGGCGCCGCAGTCGCAGCCGCGGGCATCCCTGCCACATACTTACTCTCCCGCCTTAGTCCCCATGGCCATGCGGAGAGCTGCGGGGACCGCCTCGCCAGGCTCATCGGGTGAACGCTTTGGAGAACTCCGCGCACGGTTGGCCGGTGTGAGTACGGCCGGTGATCGCTTCTCGGTCAGCGGATTCCTCCCCTTCCCAGTGCAGCCACCGCCCGATGCTTCGCGATGCTTCAGCATGGAAGACCCGCCACGAGTCCGTGCCGAAGTCTAGTGCCGGGGCGTGAGTCTTGGGAAGACCGCCGGGAGCGCCCCTTTGTTCGGAGAACGGCAGGTCACCACCAAAACCAATCTCCGAGGGGGTAGCTCCGTGAGCACAGTCTCGATAGCGCCGTTGAATGTCAACACGTACGAGCAGTTGAAGCGCTTCGTTGAAGACTGGCAGGCTGTGGAGCCGGAAGCCGTCGCCAGCCTGCGGACGGATTTCGACGCGTCCATCGCATATCTCAGACCGCTCAAGGTGAAGCATCCCCG
>JABUFB010000024.1 GCA_013314775.1 Armatimonadota bacterium
GCGCTATCGATACTGTGCTCACGGAGCTACCCCCTCGGAGATTGGTTTTGGGTGACAACCTACCGTTCTCCGAACAAAGGGTAGCTCCCTGCGTTCTCAGCAAAATTCACGCCCCGGCATTAGACTTTGGTACGGACTCCAGGCAGGGGCCTGGAACTGGTCCGGCGAACTCCTCGAGAAGATCCGCTAACCGTACCTGGCCGTCGCGAAAATGAAGCGGAACCGATAGCTGTCCCGGAGGTGAGAAGATGGCCGACGTCGTCGCATTCGTTATCTGTTCGGTTGCCATGGGTGATGTGCTGCTCCCGGGTTCGACGGTGGAGCAGGTCGCTACGGGCATGCGCTTCACCGAGGGCCCGGTCTGGGTTCCGGCGGAAGGCTGCCTGCTATTCAGTGACATTCCAGCCAACCGGATCATGCGCTGGACGCCCGGACAAGGGGCTTGTGTCTGGCGTGAGCCCTCGCAGAATGCCAACGGCAACACCCTGGACCTTCAGGACCGCCTGCTCACCTGCGAGCACGGATCACGCAGACTCACCCGCACTGAGCCCGACGGGACGATCACCGTACTGGCGTCCACTTACGCGGGCAAGAAGCTGAACTCGCCAAACGATGCGGTAGTCAAGTCGGACGGGACCATCTGGTTCACCGACCCTCCCTACGGTATCCAGAAGGAACAGGTCGAGCAGGAGCACAACTACGTCTTTCGCCTGGACCCCGGGGCGACCGAACCCGTACCTGTGGCGTCGGACTTCGGCATGCCCAACGGCTTGTGTTTCTCGCCGGATGAGAGGGTGCTGTACATCGCGGATTCATCGGACCGCCACCACATCCGCAGGTTCACCGTGAACGCGGACAACACATTGAGCGGTGGCGAGGTGTTTGCAGTCATCGATCCGGGCGTCCCGGACGGAATGCGTTGTGATGAGGAGGGACGTTTGTACAGCACGGCGGGCGATGGTGTCCACGTTTTCTCGCCCTCCGGGGAGCTTGTGGGCAAGATCTTGACGCCAGAATCCGCCGCGAACTGCGCTTTCGGCGGTGCCAACGGCGACACGCTGTTCATCACCGCCCGCACCAGCCTCTATTCGGTGCGTCTGGCAACGCGAGGCGCGAAACCACCCAAGGTGGCGGAACCGTAATGGGCGCGGATTGCGATATGAAAGGGCCTGAGACCATGGCGAACCCGGGTGTGGCCTGTTTGCAGACATTGACCAGGTGGGCAGGAGGCTTGATTATCCTGCTGGCGCTAAGCTCCCATATCTGTGCAGACACTGCCATCTGGACCGGCCAAGGCGTACCCCAGCCCCAGCCTGTCACCGGCGACGTGACCCTCGGTGTCTACATCTTCCCGGGGTGGTACCGTGACACCGGGCGCGGCGATTACCCCTACCGCACCCACGACGAAGACAGCGAGTGGCGGCTAGTGGCACGTAAGCCCGCCCCGAGGCCGCTTCTGGGCTTCTACGACGACTCCCTGCCTGAGGTCAACGACTGGCACATAAAGTGGGCGCTGGAGCACGGCATCTCGTTTTTCTGCTTCGACTGGTACTGGAACGCCGGCGAGCATCGACTCCTGCGCACACTCGAGCAGGGCTTCCTCAAAGCAGAGCACTGCAACCTGATGAAGTTCTGCATCCACTGGTGCAATCACGGCCTCGACTGGAAAGACCGCGAGTTCAACCGCCCCAAGGACCTGGACTTCCAGGCACCCGCGCTGGTGGAGATGACCGAGTACCTTGCGGACAACTACTTCTGCCTGCCCAATTACCTCACCGTGGACGGCCGCCCGGTGCTGGTGATCTGGGACACCCGGCGCATCCTGCAGGCGAACGGCGGCCCGGAGGGATTCACAAAGACGCTGGAAGAGATGAACAAGGTCTTGCGCAATCGCGGCATCGGCGACTTGTACCTGGTGGCCATCGGGGACATCGCGGAGGCACAAGCCGCGGGCTTCAGCGCCCGGACAGACTACGGTTGCTACGGCGCGGACTTCGACTCCGAGTTCGAATGGCGCGGCGGGTATTCGATCCCGTACGAAACCATGATGGCCCATCAGGAATCCCGCTGGCGCGCCGTTTCCAGCGCTGACGGCCTTCCTTACATGCTCTCCATCGGCTCCAACTGGGACAGCCGCCCGAGGGCAGGCGACGCGGCTCCGGTGATCACAGGGAAGACCCCCGAAAAGTTCGCTCGGCAGTGCCGCAACGCTCTGCGTTACATCGATCGGCGTACCAACCTGGCGATCATTGAGGCGTGGAATGAGTGGGGTGAGGGGAGCTTCATTGAGCCGGACAAGGAGTTCGGTTTCGGCATGCTTGATGCCGTCCGCTCCACATTCACCAATGCCCCCGCGCAGCATACCGACCTGGTTCCGAGCCCCGAGGCGATTGCCGGCTACAGCGTCCTCAAGGGTCAAGAGTTGGCGGACGCGCGGGCGATAGAGGAGCAAGCATACCCGGATCCGCCGCGCTTTCCACGCAGTGTCAAGTGGGCGATCGATTCGCCCCTGCCGGAAGGCCCCGTTGCCAGGAGCTGGGAGTTCGATGGCGGTTCATCCGAGGGCTGGATGCCCTACCAGGTGGAGCCGTTCACTGTGGCGCAGGGCGTTCTCAAGACAAGGGCCCTGGGCGACGATCCCCAGCTCATCGTGGACAATGTGGGTGTGCCGGTGGACGACCTGGATTGCATTGCCCTGCGGCTCAGGACCGCGAAAGGCGTGTCGGCGTGTGAACTCTTCTGGACCACCACGTCGGAACCCTCTATGACCGCCGACAAGGCCATCGTGTTCAGGCTGGTCCCTGATGGTGAGTGGCACACGTACCAGGTCCGCAAGCAGGTTGATGGCAAGTGGAGCGGGACCTTCAAGATCTTGCGCCTGGACATTGGCGGCGCGGGGGACACGATTGAACTGGACTGGATACGACTCTACCAGCGCGCGGGGTGAAACACTCATGCGCGAAGGCGCGCCGTGGTGGGGCTAACCGAATCGGCCCATGATGTATTGCTCGGTGCGCTCATCAGAGGGGGCTGTGAAGACCTGCCCTGTAGGGCCCTCTTCCACCAGTTCGCCCAGCAGCATGAACACGGCGCGATCCGAGGCGCGCGCCGCCTGCTGCATGTTGTGGGTCACGATGGCGATGGTGTAGGTCTCGCTCAGCGCGCGCATCAGGTCTTCAATGTGCAGCGTCGAGTACGGGTCCAGCGCGGAGCAGGGCTCGTCCAGGAGGATCACTTCGGGCTCCACCGCGAGCAGGCGGGCAATGCAAAGTTGTTGCTGCTCCCCGAGGGACAGCTCCAGTGCGGGGGTGTCCAGCTTGTCCGCTACCTGGTCCCACAGGCCTGCGGCCTTGAGGCTGCGTTCGAGAAGCTCCTCCAGGCGGTCTCGACCCACTATCCCGTGGGCGTAAGGCCCGAACAGCACGTTCTCACGCACTGAGAACGGGAAGGGGTTCGGGCGCTGGAAGACCATCCCGACCCGCTTGCGAAGAGTGACGAGGCTGGTCTCTTTGGCGTAGATGTTCTGGCCGTCCAGTGTGACCTCGCCTTCGACACGCGCGCCCTGCACGAGGTCGTTCATGCGATTGAAGGTGCGCAGCAGGGTGGACTTCCCGCAACCGGACGGGCCGATGATTGCGGTGATGCTGCGGGGTTGGACGTCGAGATTGACGTCCTTCAGCGCGTGGAATGACCCGTAGTAAAGGTTCAGGTTCCGTGCGGACAGCTTTGCCCCGGGGTTGGGCTGCATGGTTAGCCGAACCTCCCCTCGAGGAAGTCCGCCGTCCGGGTGTCGCGAGGCCGGGTGAAGATCTCCGCGGTGGGCTGCCACTCCACCAATTCCCCCATGAGAATGAAGGCCGTGCGGTCCGTGGCGCGCGAGGCCTGCTGCACATTGTGGCTGACAAGGATGATAGTGTACCGCTCTTTGAGCGACTGCAAGGCCTGCTCGATCTTCAGCGTGGAGATGGGGTCCAGACCCGAGCAGGGCTCATCCAGCATGACAATCTCCGGGTGCGGGGCGAGAGCGCGCGCGATACACAGGCGCTGCTGCTGGCCACCCGACAGCCGCAGAGCGGAGTCACCAAGTCGGTCCTTGACCTCGTCCCACAGGATGGCATCACGCAGGGCCTGTTCGGCACGATCCTCCAGGAGCTGACGATCCCTGACACCTGCGATGCGCAGGCCGAAGATCACATTCTCGAAGATCGTCTTGGGGAGGGGTGTCGGCAGGGCGAACACCACTCCGATGCGCCTGCGCAGCTCGTTGACATCCACTTCGGGCGCGTGGATATCCCGACCGTCCAGGAGGATGCGTCCATCATGGCGGCAACTGGGAACCCGATCGTTCAGGCGGTTGATCATACGCAGCAATGTGGTCTTCCCACTGCCGCTGGGGCCAGTGATGCCGAGAATCTCATTGGCGTATATCGGCAGGCTCACTGACTTGAGTGCCGGGGTATCGCCGTAAGAAACCGACAGGTTATCAATGGCGATCTTGGGATCGTATAGACCTGAGGTCTCGGCAGATGGCATGGGGTTGGCCGTGTCTGTTCCTTTCACGTGACTTTCGCCCGGAAGCGAACCATGATCATGTTGGCGATGGTGTTTACCAGCAGAATTACGATAATCAGGACTGCCGCGGTACCGTAAGCATGCGGCATAGACAGCCCCTCGCGGGCCAGGATGTAGAAATGGACGGCCATGGTGCGGGTGGGGCTGAAAATGGACAAGGGCAGGCGAAGCGCCGTCCCGGCGGTGAAGATGACGGCAGCAGTCTCGCCGACGCAGCGCCCGATGCTCAGCACCACACCGGTCATGATGCCCGGCAGGGCAACGGGGAGCACCACCCGGGTCACCGTCTGCCATGCAGTGGCTCCGGCCGCGAAGGACACTTCGCGATACGACGCCGGAACCGCCCGAATCGCTTCCTCGGCGGTGCGGATGATGGTGGGCAGGACCATGATCGCCAAAGTCAGGCCACCGGACAGAACCGACCAGCCCATCTTCAGGTGGATCACGAAAAAGATGAACCCGAACAGGCCGAAAATGATGGAGGGCACCCCGGCGAGACACTCGACACCGAAGCGGATCACTCTCGCGAGCCGCCCGGCTTGGGTGTATTCGGTCAGGTAGATCGCAGTGCCGACGCCCAGTGGCGTAGCCATGAGCAGAGCAACCATTGTCAGCAGAACCGTTCCGACGATGGTGGGGAATATCCCGCCTGCCCGGCCCATGCGCTCCGGGGATTCCAGCAGGAAGCCTGGGCTGAGCATCGGCAGGCCTTTGGCCAGAACGAGCACGATGATCCCCGCCAGGACGCCAAGGGCCAGTCCGGCGCAGGCCCACAGGCCAACGACCGCCAGTCGGTGCGTTGTTTCCGGGTTTAGACGCAGACGCGCAGTGTGTCTGTCACTCGCGGCCATCAGCGCTCACCCCGCCTTCCCGCACGCAGGCTGGCGAGGGTGTTCAGGATCATGATGAAGATGAAAAGAACCACGCCTGTGGCGAACAACGCCTCGCGATGCTCTCCTGCAGCGTAGGCCATCTCGAGCGCGATATTGCTGGTTAGGGTTCGGGCAGGGTCCAGTGGGCTTACAGGCAGCTTAGCCGCGTTACCCACCACCATGATTACCGCCATCGTCTCGCCGATTGCGCGGCCCATGCCAAGCACCAGAGCCGCTGTGATCCCGCCTCGGGCAGCCGGAAGAACCACGCGGCTGATTGCCTGCCACTGGGTGAGCCCCAGGGCGAGGGCCCCTTCGCGGTATGAGTTGGGGACGGCCTCGAGCGCATCCTGGGAGATGCTGATCACGGTGGGCAGGACCATGACACCGAGGATCACCGTGGCCGTCAGCACGGACAGGCCCGGCCCCCCCAGAGTCTCGCGGATCAGGGGCACCAGGACGATGATTCCCACGAATCCGTAGACAACCGAAGGAATGCCGGCGAGCAGTTGGATTGCGGGGCGCATGAGGTCGGCAACCCGTCGTGGCGCGATTTCCACCAGGAACACGGCGCAGGCCACGCCCAAAGGCCCGGCAATGATCAGCGAGCCGATGGTGACCCAGATTGACCCGAGGATCATCGGGAATATACCGAAGTGGCCCTTCGTAGGGGCCCATGTGTTGCCGAACAGGAAGGAGATCGGGCCTTCGCGCGCGATAATCGGCGTTCCCTCGATGAACACGAAAAGAGCGATGAGCCCCAACATACCCACAGACGACAGTGCCGAGACAAGCAATGCCTTTTCGATGACGAACTCCCGTATCCTCACTGGGCATCGCCTGACTTCACGGGTATGTACCCCTCCTCGGCGATGATTGCCTGGCAGTCGGGGCGACGGACGTAGTCCAGATATGCTTGCGCTTCAGGGGAAGGCGGGCCCTTGGTCAGCAGCAGGAAAGGTCGGCAGAGCCGGTATTTGCCGCTCTCCACTGTCTCGTGCGTGGGTTTGACGCCGTCCAGCGTCACCGCCGTCACTTCGGGGGTGACCATCCCCAGCGATACATAGGCAATGGCGTTCCGGTCATCAGCAACGATGGTGCGGGCCGCTCCAGTTGAGTCCTGGACGATGGCGTCCGCCGCGATCTGGACATCCTCGCCCATGATCATCTCCTCAAAGGCGCTCCGTGTGCCCGAGCCTTCCTCGCGGGTGATGCAGGTGATACGTGCGGCACGACCGCCGATCTCATCCCATCTGCGGATGCGTCCCGAGAAGATTCCACGCGCCTGTTCGGTGGTCATCTCATGCACGGGATTGTCCGGGTGCACGATCAGGGCAATCGCGTCCCTGGCCAAGAGGAAGCGAGTGAGGCCGGTCTCGTCGGGTTTCAGCTCCCGCGAGGACATGCCGATCGCCGCGGCGCCCGATAGGACCGCGCTGATGCCGGCTGAACTCCCGCCGCCCTGGACATTGATCTGGTGTCCCGGATGCTCGGCCATGTACTTGTCGGCCAGCATCTCGGCCACGGGCTGCACCGAGGTGGAGCCGGCAATGGTCAGACCGCCGGCCTGCGGGTTGTGGCAGCCTGCCAGCGCGGAAATGGCCATGCTTATCGCCACCGTGACTCTCAACCCGGTACGGGCCCGACGCATGGCCACCCCAAGTCTACTCCTCATGATCTACTTGCTCCTCCGGCGGTTCCACAGGTCCGGGTTCGGTGGGCAGGACGCCGTGCTCGCGCTTCCACTCCTCGTTTCGCCACGGGCGCAGCGACCCCGTCTCCGCGTAGGCGATGCGCTCGATGATGTTCTTGGTATGGTCGCCGAGACGCTCGAGATACCGCGCCACAAACATCATCTCGCTCGCCTGGTGGATGACCCGCGGCTCCCTCTCCATCCACTCCAGCAACTGGGAGTGGACGCGCTTGTAGATACGGTCAACCTCCTTGTCCCGATCCCGCACGCTCTTGCCAAAAACCACATCGCGGGTCACGTAAGTCTTGAGGGCATCGCGGATCATGCCCTCCACGATGCGGCCCATCTCCGGAATATCCTCGAGAGGTGCGAAATACGGGTCTCCGGCCAGTCTTATGGCGCACTGGGCGATATCCGAAGCGTAGTCGCCGACCCGTTCCAGGTCCGTGGTCGCCTTGAGGACGCTGGCGACTCGACGCAGGTCCGTGGCCACCGGCTGTTGCAACGCCAGCAATCGTATGGCGCTTTGCTCGATCTCGTCGTCGAGTCGATTCGCCACCTCGTCGCGGTCGCGCACATCCCGGGCAAGGTTTTCGTCTTGCCGGACGAGGGCATCCATTGCATCGTGCAGCATGTTGGCCACAAACTCGCCCATGTGCAGGACTGTGCCGTCGAGTTTCTCGAGTTCGACGTCGAAGGTGTGCCTGACCGAATCCATCTTGCACCTCCCGCAGAGCGTCGTTACCCACGCGCGAGAAAGGGGTCCGGCAGCTGAGGGCAGCCGAAAACAGCGCGATAGGCTACGCGCCCGCGCGATCGGGTCGCCATCGGACCGTCCCACTGTCCAGAGCTTCCTGCAGCGTGGTTCAGACACGGCAACGCGCCACATCTCCGCCCGCCGGGACAAGGCGCCTTCCGAAGCATACCGTATCCTGGGTTTTCCCTCAACCGGTGGACGCGCCGTCGGCCGCCGTCGAGCCGTGCTGAAGTCTGACCGCTGTCTGCTGTCTCTTCCATTGCGAGAAGAACCGCACCGAGGCCCGACATGGAAATGGGTCTGCGCCAGCACAGTCTTCCACTGGATGTCTCAGTCGTGCCCAGGTTCACCTGTCGCCACTTCGGTGCATCTTGTCTGTGCGTGGTGCTCGGTCCACGCAGGACGCAGTTCACCGGCCTGGACCGCACGGCGAGAGCGGGGCACATGGATTTCAGGAGCAAGCAGGTTGCAGAGGAGTTCCCAGACCTCAAGCAGCACTGCATATCGATAGGATGCCCCGCACCACGTTGGCACGTAAGGCTACCCGGATCTTGTTCTCGGCCCGTGAAGGGACATTGGTCGGGTGTGTCGCCTGTCCGTCGCCGTTGATCAGCTGCGTTGAATGTAATCTTTAGGCAAAAATGAGCGACAGTTACCCGTCTTTATGGCAGAATACAAGTCACGCCCGTGCGGCACCACGAGTGAGTGGTTTGCTGTGCGGGCGTTCTTTGTATTGGATCATGGGGGGTGCGCGCCCACGGAGGTCGTCACGTCGTGTGCGTCCGTATTTTGATCGTGGACGATGATGATACGATCCGTGCTCTGCTCACCGACGTCCTCTCCCTGCTGGGCCACAAGACCCTCTGTGCGTCGAGTTGCGCGGAAGCCCTCGCCTCCATGGAGGCGCTTCCGCCCGACCTCGTACTGCTCGACCTCAAGTTGCTCGACGGGCCTGGCTGGATCCTATACGAGGAGATGCAGTCTCGTTTCTCGCTGAGGAGCATTCCAGTTATCGTTCTGACTGGAGACATTGAGGCTCTGCCCGCAGGTGCTCTGCCGGAGTCCCCTTTGCTCGCATTTCTCGAAAAGCCGTTCAGCGTCAAGGCTCTCAAGGCAGCTATTGACGAGGTTGTGACCAATAGCCGCATTACAGCTTTCCGAAGAGAGTGTATTTAGACGCTACATTGGCTCAGGGATGGCCGACTGCACCCACAGAACGGCGCTGCGAAAGTCACTCCGGGCGTCGTGGGCTCCGCTTGGGGCAGGGGAAAAAGGGGAGGCGCGGCAGGCGTACCTTTGACCAGAGCGTTGCAGGAACCTGGGTCATACGTGGCTCAAATCGGCAAGTGTGAAGCGCAGTCGTGACGTGCACATGCCCGCCGCCGTAGAGCGCGCCAGAGCCATACCGCGCAGGAGCGAAATCGAAGCAGCGCATAGCGCGACAGGGAATAGGCCCAGGCACCGGGCGATGGAATGTAGGGACCCTCTGCGTACCCATTCATCAGAGGCGAGCCGTCTGACGAAAGCACGTCGAACTGGCCTTCCCGAAGGCGGTTCAGCACTAGTTCCGCCGCCAGAGCGGGAACGTCCAACCCCAGCGTCGGCACGATCCGGTGCCGTCGATCATCGTGGAAATCCGCAGCGGCAAGTCCAACCAGAGAGCGTCCGAGAGCGCGCTGAGCACGGAGCGCGGAGCAAAAGGGAAGACTCGGCACTGGTCCATCGACGTAGTGGTTCCAAATCTCCCAACCGTCATAGTCGGCTCGGATCCCGCCCGCGAGACTCGGATATGCCGTGGCCGCCGGATGAGCCCAGATGGTCATCCCACCCGCCTCGCGCATGGCTGCAGGTTCGAGGACGACCTGTGGAGCCTCCACACGGCAGATGAGTCCCGGCGGTCCCAGCAGCAGAACATGCCGTCCCCGGTGCCCGCACTCTAAGCCGAGCATACACAGGAACTGATCGTCACTCAGGTCCCGGCATATCTGCAGTGCCTCAAGCCTCATGTCCAGCCCCAGCCGCCAAGTATGTTCACACAATATGAGGAAGCTCAGCCCAAGGCCCTGCGCGCGAGCGCGCAGTTCCGCGGGGCTAAGGGCCCCGTCTGAGAGGGTCGAATGGACGTGGAGGATTCCACGGTAATAGGGCATTCAGGGGCCCCGGAAAACCGGTATTGGACGTCAGTTCGGCAGCCGGTAGCTTCGCCGGGCAAGTCATCTCAATGCGGTGTCCGCAGCAAGGAGCACTGGCCGGAGTATGCAGTTTGCCGGCCAACCTGTGCTCACGTTATTCTGCCGAAGCCGAGGTCTCACCTTCATCGCCGTTCTTGATACAAACATTAGGGCAATCGGTGCAATGCTTGAGATTCGTTCTGTAGGGTCTGTGCTACAGTAATTGAAGCCCGTGCGGCACCACGAGCTACCGAATTTGCCGCGCGGGCTTTTTGCTTGCTGTTTGGGCTGCCCGCGGACGGACAACGCGCAAGGGGGCAGTTGTTATGCGAAGCTTCTTGCCGGGTGCAATTCTCACATTCCTACTGGTCGGCAGTATCCAGGCAAGCCCGATCTCGAGTTGGGGCAAATGGACAGGCAACGTCTTCACCCTGGAGAGGGCAAACGTCGAGTGGAAAGCGTCCGAGGACAATACGACGACTGCCGGAGCGGGAAGCGGCGGTGAGTGGTTCGACATTGAGCACCTGTTTGTCGACGTGGTCACTCGAGACAATGAGACCTTCCTCGAGTGGCTCCTGATCACCAGTTACCCGGGCGTGGAGCCGACGTGGACGAATAATGATGGCGAGTGGATCCCCGACTGGTCATGGCGGGGA
The DNA here is from genome assembly GCA_013314775.1 of Armatimonadota bacterium. Taxonomy (NCBI): domain Bacteria; kingdom Bacillati; phylum Armatimonadota; species Armatimonadota bacterium. Next base: position 10,722 of record JABUFB010000024.1, read on the forward strand.
GAAAATCCAACAGGGACGGATCCCAATCCGGCGGGGACAGTGCGTCCAGGGTTCGGCCGCAACGCACATGAGCGCGACTACGGCCAACCTGCAGGGGGTACGCCCACGACCTGGGCGTATCGACAAAACCCGGTGCTCGCTTTCGACCTGTACGATACGGATGAGACCCCAACGAGCGGACCCATCTACGACTGGGCTCTCGTTCTGGACTCCAGTGAGCAGGAGAACGTCGTGTCTGACTGGCGAGGCACCCCTTACGACATCACGACGACGCCCACTTTGTACCGGGTGCATAATGCGGCGAACTTCGTCGAATGGGTCCCGCCCGACGCCAGCCAGTTCCCCGTGGCCAAGGTGTCCGACCTGAACAGTAGTAACATCGGGCCGGGCGACAAGTGGACACACGGAGCATCAAACAAGACCTTCGCCGCCGACCACATCGAGGCGACCAACGAGCAACTGCAGGCGACCTACTGGCGGATGGACTTCAATTGGTACTGGACCGGGAGCATGCAGCTCACCGACAACGCAGGCAATATAGCTCGCGGCATGCCCATGGAAGCTCCCGATGCCTTCGACCCATCCGGCAGGACCAGTGTGCATTACGCAATGTGGTGCGGGAATGACTTCATCGATGCGAACGCCAACGGGTACAGTGATGAGATCACACCCGAGCTGTCGCCCGGTCTGCTGATGATCCTGGGAGCAGTTCCCGCGGGCGTCATCTTGCGACGGCGACGCCGACAGTGTTGACCGGGCGGCGCTGGAGATGAGACGGGGGTTCTAGGGACCTGACCCACAAGGGCGCTGCTCTTGCACAGAGTAGCGTTCTTTGGCGTTTGCCCGCCATCATCGGAGGTGAAGGAGGGGAAAGGCCATGATACGGAATGGCTGCGATGAACCTCAACCTTGGCGCTTTGGTGGGGTGCTGGCGGATGAGTAGCCGTTCCCTTTATTTCCTGCTTCTCCTTCTGCCTGCGTGCGGGCATCCATCGACGATCACGCTGATGGGTGTTCCTGAATATCAGTGGTTCCATGGCTGTTCGCCGACCGCCGGCGGAATGCTCTTCGGTTACTGGGACTCGAGACCAGGTTACGGCAACCTCTTCGACGGCGATGCATCGGTGTGGTGGGGCAATGATGACGGCAGCTCCGGCACGAAACGAATGGTCGCCAGCCAGGAGTTCATCACCGGCACAACTCATCCCCTGAATTGTATTGCTGACTTCATGGGCACGGACGCTGCAGGCGGCTCGTTCTCTCAGGGCATCTTCGCGGGTCTGAGGCGCTACGCCTATTGGGACGATCCCATGACGTCCACCAATGAGTCATACACTTTCTTTTCGAACCACCACCTGGTCTACAACCAAAACACCATGAGCCCCCAGGATGCCCTGGGCGCTTTCAGCTTTGATCTGCTGATGCGTGAGATTGATGAGGGCAGGCCGATGATTATCAATCTCAGCCTGAACAACGGAAAGGGGCACTCCGTTGTGGCCTACGGCTACCAGGACAATGGACCGGGCGACCAGTGGTTTGCTTGCCGCGACACATGGTTGGACGGCAATTCCGACGGTGTCAAGGGAGTGTCGGCAAAGGTCGAGGACGGCATTGAGTGGTGGAAGTGGCAGGAAGCGCCGGTTGGCAAGGACTTCGGCGAGGCCTACTTCGTGGAGGAGGCCGTATACTTCGGACCACAGAACGATGGGTGGGTGTACGAGATCGAGGATCACCACGCGTTTGGTAGCGCACAGCAGGTCCTGGGCACGACCACCATCTACGGATCCATTGGCGCCAGAAACGAAGAGGACTGGTACGCCTTGTGGATGTCTGCCCATGATATCCTGGCCGCGAGCACTTCAGACGACCTGTTTGGGACCGAAGGTCTCGATTCTTACCTGGAACTGTATGACCCTGCGGGTACCCCCCGGATCGCCCAGGACGATGTCTTCGCAAGCCGCAAGTCGCACTTCTCGTACCGGGCGGATGTCGAGGGCTGGTGGCGGCTTCGCGTGACTGGGGTGTACGGGACTAGCACCGGAGACTACTACCTGAACCTGAATACGTACCAGAATGACATACCCGAGCCGGGGACTTTGGGGCTCTTTGGGCTCGGTCTGATTGCGGTCGGCCTGTACCTGCGCAGAAGACGCGATTGCTGAGACGCTGCCTAATGGTGTTCGCCCGGGGCTGCATCGGGTGGCCTGCGGAGGGATATGGTGGTAGCACCGGGCCGCAGCGTATGCTGCTGATGCCGTCAGGCGGAGGCACGGGTACAGTTTTGCTCTCTGCACCAGCGGACGAAAGCGCGCAAGCCTGAGGCGAGACTGGTCCCCGGCGTCCAGTTCAGCAACTTGCGGGCCTTCGTGACGTTGGCCCACGCCTTCGGCAGATCCTCGCGGGTCGGCGGCCGCCAGTCGATTCTTGCCTGTATGCCCAGTAGCAGCTCCAGGGCGCGTACGATATTCATGACTGTGTAGGGAGCGTCGCTGCCGAGATTGATGACCTCGAATGAACTGGGTGCCCCAAGTTTCGGGTGCTCACTGGCCGCTATTATCCCTCGAACAACGTCATCGACGTAGGTAAAACCGCGGCTTACCTCACCGTCCCCGTAGACAGGAAGGGGCTTGTCCTGCAGCATGAGATGGACAAACTTGCTGATGAGCAGGTCGGGTCTTTGGCGGGGACCATAGACACTGAACAAACGCAGGCACACCACGGGCAGGCCATACAGGTGATGGTACGTGTAGCAGAAAGCTTCACTTGCGATCTTTGAGGCCGCATAGGGCGAGGTCGGCGTCGAGATTGACTGCTCTTCCGAGAATGGCGCTGAATTTGCTGCTCCATATACGGACGAGCACGACCCGAGAATGAACCGTTCGATGCCCCTGCCGACGCACTCATGGAGCAGATTCACTGTGCCGGCGACGTTGTCCCCAACGCACGCACCTGGGTCTTCCAAGAACGTCTGCCCGCCGTGCCTCGCGGCCAAATGCACGACGACACCGATCTTTTGCTTATTGAGGCAGGTCCGCACCAGCAAGGGATCGCGTACATCGCCCTCGACGAGGGTGAAGCCTTCATGTGCCAGCAGTGAGGCGATATTGCCGCGCTTCAGCTTGGGGTCGTAATGCGGGTCGAAGCTGTCGATCCCAATCACTTGGCGTCCCGCGGAGAGCAATGCTTCGACGAGATGCGAACCGATGAACCCGGCCGCACCAGTTACCAGGTATGCACGCTCGCTGCCCATCGTCTCCCCCTGATCGAGGTTCTTGCACCCACGCCTCGTGCACAGGTGCACCCCGGATGATCATTCGCTGGCCGCCAGAGCCACCTGCACCAGTGACATACCCATGTCGATTAGCTCGTCCAGACGTTCCGCGCTCACTGCCTCGCTGCTGACCTTGATGTATGGCGAGGTGCCGCTGGGCCTGACCAACAGCCAGCCGTCGTCCCAGTCAACTCGGACGCCGTCGATGCTTGTGAGTTGGCCGCTACACCGGCTGGCCCAGTGCTTCACGGACTCCATCGCCCTCGTCTTGCTCGCCTCTGAACAGCTCAAACGTTTCTCTCCCCGGAAAAGCTCGGGAAGCGGGGCAAGCTCCTTACGGATCGTATTCAGATCACGGTGCGCGAGCAGGACCATGCTGGCGTAGAGGGCCGATGAGAAGAAACCGAGTTGCGGCAGGATGTAATGACCACACTCCTCCATGCCGATTACTGCCTGCCGATTCTTCACCTCGCGGGCGACGTTGGTGTCTCCGACCTTTGTTCGCCACAATCGGCCGTCGGCCAGAGTGACGGCCTCCTCCACGTACCTTCCCGTCTCAACGGTGCCGATCACCTCGCCGCCGCAGGCCTGCTCGAGTGCGATCCGTCCCATGATTGCGTTGCAGCGGTGGAGTCCCAGGCAACCTTCGTGGTCCAGAAACACAACGCGGTCATTGTCTCCATCCAGGCAAATCCCGCCGTCCGCTCCAACCCGGCGCACCTCCTCCACCGTTTTCTCCAGCGTGGACGGCGTCGGTTCGGGATCACGGGTACACAGGGTTAGATCAAGAGCGCAGTTGACCGTGGTGACCTGATGTCCCAGGTCGGCCAGGAGTTCCGGGAAAATGCGACCCGCCGGCCCGCAAGCGCAGTCAACAACGAGCTTCAGGGGCCTAAGCGGCATCGGACACATCTCGCGCAGCCACGTGATGAGCACATCGTTGCCCGAGATGTCGTGGATTTGGCCGGGGAACAGCGACTGGACGCTGCCGCGGTCGTAAAAGGCGCGCTCGATTGCCTCGCAGCTCAGAGCCATGCCGTTGCGGTCGCAAAACTTGAACCCGTTGTGGTTAATAGGGTTATGACTTGCTGTGACCATGATCCCCAGGTCACACCCAAGTTCCCGGGTCAGCAGGGCCAGGCCCGGCGTGGGCATCATGCCCAGCCGCATCACGTCGAGCCCGTTTGACGCAAGCCCAGCTACAAGGCAGCTTTCAATGGCGGGACTGCTGGGTCGCGTGTCCCTCGCAACACAGACCCGTTTGAATGGTCCCAGGTGCCGCGCGACCGCTCTCGAGACACGTTCCACCACTTCATCGGTCATTGTCTCGCCGACGACGCCTCGAATCCCGCATCTTCCGAATGTGGGCAACCCCTGCATCTCCACAAGCACCAGCCGCCACGCCCTTCAGATATTCCTCCGCCATGACCCCGATGATTGGGCCCGAAAGGCGACGCCCGGGGTATGACAGGAGGCGCCGTCCGGCGAGTCACGCCGACATGGAGCAACACGGATAGCCGCCGGTGCGACGCTCGGGAGCGCACTCCGACACCCGTGGCGTCTCAGGCCTCAAGCCGTCGGTAAACAGCAATTCGGGAATGCATATTGAGCCAGGGTCTCATCAGCCCCGTCTCTCCAGCGGCACCTGTAAGAGACGGTCTCCCACATAAGTATAGGCTGACAGAACACCGACGTCAACACAGTCCGGCCACGAGTAGCCGGAAGAGCACTCACGCGACTGTTTTTTGCCCATTTGTGGCCGATGGCGCAGGAAAAGACCGAGTCGACACCGAATTACCAGATGTGTCGCGTCTGAAATCGGCTTTCGAGCAACGACGTACGGGCGAGGATCGTGCGCCTATCAGCCCGTGCGCATGAGACTCGCGTCTGGGGTTTGCGCAGAAGGAGGCTCGCATGCTGGATGGGCCCGAGATCACCTTCCTTTTCACCGACATCGAGGGCAGCTCGAGTATGTGGGAGCACCACCCGGCAGAAATGCCCGCGGCGATTGCGCTGCATGACGCGATCATACGCCGCGCAGTGGCGCACTGCGGAGGTGAGATCTTCAGCGCCAGCGGGGACGGTTTCTGCGCCGCTTTCGCCGGCGCGGGAGATGCGGTCCGCTGCGCTGTTATGGCACAGCTCGAGATAAGGCGTGCTCGCTGGCCGACTGGGATCGGCGGGCTAGCGGTTCGCATAGCGCTTCACACGGGTGAGGCCTGGTGTCAGAACGGTGGCTATCTAGGGCCGCCCCTCAATAGATGCTCGCGCATTCTCGCCACAGCCCACGGGGGGCAGATACTTGTCTCCGAGCGCACGGCCTGCGCAGTGAACGGCGCCCTTCCCCCAGACGTGGCGTTGAAGGACCTGGGCGAATGCCAATTGCGCGATCTTATCCATCCCGAGCACCCGTACCAGGTTCTGCACCCTGACTTGCCCGCCGACTTCGGGCCTCTGCGAGGCCTGGATGCTTTCCCAAATAACCTCCCGATCCAGCCGACCAGTTTCGTCGGGAGAGTCCAGGAACTGCGAGAGATCAGCGGCCTGCTGAGAAACAATCGCTTGCTCACGCTCACAGGTGCCGGCGGTGTGGGCAAGAGTCGGCTCGCGGCGCAGGTGGGAGCTGACCTATTGCACGAGTTCCCGGATGGCGTCTGGCTAGCGGAACTCGCGCCTCTTACAGACGCGGCTGAAATACCCGAGGCGCTGCAGTTTCTGCTGAGTCTGCATGATGCCCCGGGTGGCCCGACCCTCAGGGCTATAGTACAACACCTGCGCCCTCGCAGAACGCTCCTCATTCTTGACAATTGTGAGCACATCATCGAAGGGGTCGCTTCCCTGGTGGTTGAGCTGCTCCGTTCGTGCCCCAACCTGGTACTGTTGGCCACTAGCCGTGAACCCCTTGACGTGCCGGGCGAAATTGTGTGGCGGGTGTCTCCCCTGCGTGTGCCCCACCTGCCCTGGGATGAGATCGACGAGCACGGGGCATTGGAGGCGATGGCGAGTTGCGAGGCGACCCAGTTGCTTGCCGAGCGCCTGTGGGCGCAGACGTCGGCGGCCGGGGTGCACGCAACGGATGCCGTGGCGGTCGTCCACATCTGCCAGCGCCTTGACGGCATCCCGCTCGCGCTCGAACTGGTAGCCCCCTGGGCGCGCACGATTCCCCTGTGTGAGATTGCTGAGAGGCTGGACAATCAGCTCAGTTTCCTCAACCGCGGCCCGCGCACGGCAGACGCCCGCCAGAAGACGCTGCGCGGGGCGATGGACTGGAGCTACGACCTGCTGTCCGAGCAGGAAAGGGCCCTGCTGCGTCGATTGTCAGTGTTCTCGGGTGGCTGGACGCTGGAGGCCGCTGAATTCGTGACCAGCGATCCCGACGTTATCCGCGGGCTGATCAAACGGGATGAGGTACTGGGCCTGTTGGGTGAGCTGGTAAGCAGGTCCCTGGTCGAGGTAGACCCGTGCAGAGACAACATGCGCTACGGTCTGCTGGAGCCGGTGAGGCAGTATGCAGCCGAAAGGCTGGAGGAGGCAGGCGAGGCAGATGACCTTCGCCGCCGGCACCGGGACTACTATCTTGCGCTGGCGGAGACGACCGGTTGCATGCCACTCGAGACCACTGCCGATCGTCCGCCAGAAGTCGACATCGGGGAGGCCGTGGTGAAGCTGCAGCCCGAGACGGCCAATCTTCGCAGCGCTCTGGAATGGAGCCTGTCCGTCGGGGACTATGACGGCGCTGCGCGGACTGGCACAGCGGGTTACTGGCAGTGGTACGGATGGTATCCCTACGGCCTCGTCGGCGGATGGGCGAGCCGGATTCTGGTTGGCCTGAAAGAGCGATCGCTGTTTCTCAAGACTCGGATGCTCCTGGCATCCGCGCATCTTGCCGTAATGCGTGGAGATCGCTCGAATGCGGAAAAGCGCGCCTACCAGGCACTGGAGACTGCAGACATGATCGGGGACCGACTTGGCAAGGGCTACGCACTCCTTGCGCTTGGTGTTCAGGCTTGGCGGGGAGGCAACTACGTCGAGGCCGAGGAGCTCCTCCGCCATAGTCTCGAACACGGGACATCCCTCGGTGATTACTTCTGCACCATCTACTCGCTCAACACTCTGGGTAACGTGTACGTCTACCAGGGCCGCTACTCGGAAGGGGAAGCTCGACACAGGGAAGCGCTGCGCTACGCCCAGCAGCACCACGACCCACGCTGCATCGCCTGGGCCTATCTCGATCTAGGCCTCATCGCACGGTGCACGGGTGACTATGGGCGTGCAGACGAGTTGTATAAGCAGGGCATGGACATCGCCAAGCCGAAGGAACGCATGGTGATCGCCTACGCCCACAATATGATGGCTGACCTTGCCCGGCTGCGCGGCGATCCGACTGGCGCGATGGACCACGTTGCCCAGGCGCTGAGGATCTTCCGGCATCTGGAGGACGCCCCTGAAATAGCCACGGCTCTCGAGACGGCGGCCAAGACCTGCACATCTCTCGGGGAGCCAGCGAAAGCGGCGCGCCTGTGTGGGGCCGCCGCTGCTTTACGGGAATCATGCGGTGCGCCAATCCCCCCGATACTCCGCGCCGAATGGGACGAGTGCATCGCCGCGGTGCGTGGCACGATGGGTGACGATGCTTTCACGCGGGAGTGGGAACAGGGGAACACGATGGACACCCGGGCCGCCATCGCGTATGCACTCGGCATCGCATCCAGGTTGCGCTGATCACGGCGTCTGCTTCGCGGGGCCAGCGACGGTCGCCGTTTCACTCACCAAGTCGTAGCGAACCACCCGTAAAACACGTCTGCATGCCCCAGGTACTCCCCTGTGCGCCGGAATCCGCTGGGTCCGAAGGACATTCCCAGGATGTAATCCGCCGACTTGTAGTAGTTGAGGCCCACGCCCCAAGCCTGGTCGAGATTGGTTATTTTCACCGAGAACTTCGGAGACAGAAACTGCTCCAGCGCCACGTACCAGATGTTGATGGACTCGCTGACATTGGGCCCCTCAATATCCCCGTTTTCGAAGTCCAGAGAGACCGTGGTCCCGAGACGAGGGCGCCATGCGAGGCCCACAACTACAACATCGGTTTCGTATGAGCCCGTCAGAAGACCGTTGGCGCCACCTTGGGCGAGTGACGGCGGGGGCAGGAACCACGTGTCGCTCTCATCGCGGTGGTAGGCCGCGCCGAAGGTCAGATCGTCTGTCACCGGCACCTGGAAGCCGACGCGCCCACACAGGTCGCTCTCGGCCTCGCCGTGCGCGATGGGTTGAGGCCCCGCGGGAGTGTCCACGAAGAGCCGGGTCGTGGACTCATTCCGCGGATACCAGGTGACGCCCCAGCGGACCCCGAAGTCCTCCCGCGCGTAGGTGAGCGCCCACGCCTCACCCGCAAACTGCGCGGAGACTCCGGGGGGCAAGATTCGCGGCATGGGCGCGATGTCTGACTCGAAGTCGTAGCGTGCTATCCGGAAATAGTTGTTCCCTGAACTGCCCCAGTACGTCTGTATGTAAGTATCCACACCCGGGCCATTGTCGAAGCTGATGCGGCCTCCGTCCAGTTCCAGGAAGTTGCGGATCTGGTAGTCCTTTGCACCGACTGCTGCTGCGGGGTTGAATGTGAACAGGCCGGTCTCTACCGCATCGGGAGCATCGATGCCGAAGGGGGACAGGGTTTGGTGGGCGAGCATGGGCGCTTCGGGGCCGAACTGGGCGAAGCCGACAGCATGGAAGATGAACAGGGCAAACAGAGTGAGCAATGCAGACAGGACGTTTCTTGCATGCATAGTGGTCTCCCCTCTCCCGTGACGCCCACAGTACGAGCACACAGTCATCGGCCGGTCTTGCCGACACGGTCTTGACGTCCATCGGTCTCGTAATTCGTCGCGTCGTTGTGTTCATCCTGCCGGGCGAAGGGAATAGGGCCGAAGTCGCGGAACTTTGGGGGCGCTGCCTAGCACGAACAGGAATGCGGCGAGAAATGCTAACCGGAGACAAATGTCGGCGTGCATTCGGAGTGGCGTTGGCCTGTCTGGTCTGGCGGGCTGCCGCCGCCAGCGCTGATGGTGATGCGATGATATCCGACGAAACGCTGCAGCAGTGGTCCGCACCCTATCGCGGGTGGCATTACCGGCCCGAACCGGTTATCCCCGCCGAGCCGAGAATCCCAGGCTTCGAAGACTTCCACAGCACCGACTGCCCCTGCGTCTACCAGCTTCCCGGGCAGCCCGGACGGTGGTACATGAGCTTCATCGCTTTCAACGGCCAGGGCTACAACAGTTTCGTGGCCGAGAGCGACGACCTCATCCACTGGCGAACGCCCCGACTGGCAATGGGGTTCGGCCCCGAGGGCGAGTTCGACAACGGCGGCTGCGTTGTGGGCGCTTATCTGTATGAGTCCTACGAGGTGAAGGCCCCACGCGTTCTGAAAAGGCTGGACGGGAAGTTCTGGACGCTCTACGGCTGCTATCCGCGCCAGGGCGGCTACGAACTGCGCCCCGGCTATGAGGGCGTGGCGGTGAGCGACGACGGGCTCACCTGGCGCCGCGCGAAAGACACCTGGATCCTGTCGGTTCATGAGCGCGACCGTGGCGAGTGGGAACAGGATTGCATTTATCAGCCGTGGCTAGTGGAGCACAACGGCCTGTACTACAACTTCTACAACGCAGCAAAGGGCGGCATTGAGCAAAGTGGCGTGGCGTTCTCCACCGACCTGCTCAACTGGGTACGCTACCCGCTGAATCCCGTGTTGCGTGTGCGGCCCGGGGGATGGGACGAACAGTTCGCTTCGGACCCCAAAGTGTTTCGCGACGGCGACCACTGGGTGATGTTCTACTTCGGTGTGGGCAGGGGTGGAGCCCACATAATGGTGGCGTTCTCGCGGGACCTGATCCACTGGGTGGCCGATCCCGAGCCACTGTACAAGGCAAGTGGGCACCCGGACGGACTCGACAGCCAGTATGCCCACAAGATCAGCCTGGTGTACAATCCAGCCAATGACACCATGTACTTGTACTACTGTGCTACCGGCGCTCGTGGACGCTGTATCGGCTTGCTGACAAGTCGTCCGATCGAGCGCTGACGCATACCCGGACGAGTGCATTTGCCCGCATTTCCTGGGCAGGTTACCTTCGCCATCACCCGGACGCAGAGGCACGGAACCTCACGCCAAGAGAGCGACGATGTCGGATTCGAGCATCTGGTCACTGGTCGCCGCAGTACGCGCGGAAGCCATTCAGGTCCGGCGGCTGAACACTGCGTCGGCACCCGTACGCGAGGGCGAGGTCTTCGCTTACCTCCTGGAGCGCGTGCCTGTCGGCATCCCGACTGGAAGTGCACTCGCCGGGGAATTCGGGTGGGAATACTGCACGCCGGCCGACCGCGCGCGCTGGACCCGTGCCGAGCCCGCACCCGCACCTGCGCCGACTCCCTCCGCTCCTTCGCCGCTGGAGCTGGTGGCCGCCCGTTTCCACTGCCACGGCAGCGACGGCGGCAGCGCCCACACCACTGTTGACTACGGGCGGGTGATTGCTGAAGGCCTGGGCGGAATCCTCGCCGAGATCGACGCCGGCCTGGCGGACGCAACTGGCGCGAAGCGCGAGTACCTGCTAGGTATGCGGGCGGCGCTGGTCGGCGTCATTCGGTGGGCGGAGCGCTATGCGCTACTTGCGGATGCGCTGGCCGCTGAGACCCAAGATCAGGATGAACGCGCGCGCATGGAGCAGATTGCCCGGCATTGCCGGCGGGTTCCCAGCCTGCCTGCGCGCACTTTCGCGGAAGCCCTCCAGAGCGTCTGGCTGATCCATCTCGCGGTCGGGCTGTCCGAGGGCTCCGGCTCGTCGCTGAGCCTGGGCAGACTCGACCAGTACTTGCTCCCCCTGTTCATGGGAGATCTGGACCGCGGCATCCCACTGGGGCAACTTGAGGACCAGTTGGAGGAGTTCTTCCGGGCGCTGAACTCTTTCTTCGGCGATGCGGCCTGCACGGTGAATCTCGGCGGCTCGGACGAGCATGGGCAGACCCTGTTCAATGCGCTTTCGCGAACCATCGTGGAAGTCGCCGCACGGCTCCGTCTCCCGGCGCCGATTCTCGCGGCGCGCATCGACGACGGTCTCCCCGAAGATGCCTTCGACCTGTACACCGACCCGGCGTTGTTCGCCATCGGTCAGCCCACTTTCTACGGTGAAGAACCCTGCAAGGCGGCGCTCATCCGCCGGGGCGTGCCTGCAGATGAGGTGCATGGCTCGGCCGCGAACAGCTGCATGGGATTGGTGATGCCCGGCCAGGAATGGTCGAACATGTGGGGCACGGTGGTGAACCTGCTGCTCCCACTTGAGCTTGCGCTCAACGGGGGGAGGCCCTTCGCCCACGCGTTGCCCTTGTCGCTGGCTACGCAGGCTCCGGACGCTTACGGGGACTTCGATGCACTGTTTGCCACGGTCTGCGGGTACACGAGGGAGCTTGTGGACCTGTTCATCAAGCAGACCGAGCGGGACACACAGCGGCGCGGCGCCGAACGTCCGAACCCTCTCGTTTCGGCGCTTCTTGCGGACTGCGTCGCGCGCGGAAAGGACCGCCTTCTCGGCGGCTGTAGATACCAGTCGGTGATCGTGGAGGCGTTCGGACTTGTGAACGTGTCCGACGCGCTGGTGGCGATTCGGGAACTGGTCTTCGACCGTGGCATCTACAGCCTGGAGGAACTGGTCCGGGCTGCCCGGGACAACTTCGAGGGGCATGATACGATTCTGCGGAATATCCTGGGCGCGCCGAAGTACGGCAATGGGGACCCGAGGGCTGACGAGATGGCGCGGCGGCTTGCGGAAGAGTATGCGGACGCGGTCTCGCGGCATTCCCACGATGGTCTGTACTACTTGCCTTCCTTTCATACCCTCACGGCTCACGTCCCTGCGGGAGCAAAGACCGCCGCGAGTCTGGATGGCCGCCGTGCCGGCGAGCCGCTGGCGAAGAACATCGGCACCTCGCCCGGACGCGCGACTTGCGGGCACACCGCCCTCATGCGCTCCGCCGCAACCATCGACCAGAGCGCGTACAGCGGCGGGCAGGCGCTGGACATCCGCGTGGCCCCCGGTCTGCTGGCCACAGTCGAGGGCCGCCACGGATTCCAGGCGCTGCTGCGAACGTACTTCCGCATGGGCGGTCTTCAGGTACAGGTCAATGGACTGAGCGCCGATGAACTGCGCGCGGCGCGCGTCGAACCCGAACTGCACCGGGACCTCATCGTGCGCATCGCCGGTTACTCGGCCCCGTACGTCTCTCTGCCGCCGGAGGTGCAGGTCGAAATGATCGCGCGTTTCGAGGCCGGTCTGTAGTCGGAGGTCCTTCCCTCTGAGACGGACAGGTTCCCCGCCCTGCTACGACGAATGAATCCCGCGACCGTGCCAGCCTTCCGCGAGGTGTTCCCCATGTCCCATCACAGTGCCGGTGCGCTGGGAGTCATCGCCGAGATCGACGTCGAAATGCCGATGCGCGACGGGACGATCCTGCGCGCCAATGTCTTCCGGCCCGATGCCCCCGGCCAGTTCCCCGCGATACTTACCCGCACTCCCTACGGGAAGGGACAGGGCTGCGACCAGCGTTTCGTACGCTCCGGGTATGTAGTCGTCAACCAGGACTGTCGGGGTCGCTACGCCTCCGACGGCGAGTTCCAGTCCTTCCATATCCCTCACAGTCAGGAGGCGGATGACGGCTACGACAGCGTGGAATGGGTGGCCGCTCAGCCGTACTGTAACGGTCGCGTGGGTTTGATGGGGTCGTCGTATCCCGGCTGGCTGGCGTGGGAAGCAGCCTCCGCGCAACCGCCGCACCTGGTGGCCATGTTCGCAAGCACCATCCCGGTGGAACTCACCGACCTGGACTACCCGGGCGCATTCAAAGCCGCGCGGCGCCTGCACTGGTGGCTTGTGAGCATCGCGCCGGACCTGCGCAGACGCGCCGGCTGGCCGCCGCCTCACGATTCCGCGGAGGCCCGCGAGATGTGGTCACGGCCTGCAGGCGACCTGTGGCTTTCCTTCCTGCCCTGGCGCGATATCGCCGACGAGCTCCCACCGCCCCTGGGTGAGCAAGTTCGTGCCTGGTTCGATAATCCGCTGGCCCCGGTGTGGCGCTTCACCGACAAGCACCGCCGGGTCCAGGTGCCGAACCTGGACTTCACGGGCTGGTACGATCACTGCTGGTCGGCGGGGCACCTGTCCAGCATGCAGAAAAACGCCGCTACACAGACCGCACGAGAGCAGACGAAAGTGATCATCGGCCCGTGGGGACATGCCGGGAGGGGGAATCGGAAGTGCGGCGATGTGGACTTTGGCCAGCAGGCTGAAGTGGACATGGTCCTCATGACACTGCAGTGGTTCGACCACTGGCTCAAGGGTGTCGACAATGGCGTGGAGCAGTGGCCCGCCTGCCGCTACTTCGTGATGGGCTCCGGCCAGTGGAAGGCCAGCGAAACGTGGCCGCCGGAAGTAACCGCGCGCGACGTCCTCTACCTCGACAGCGCCGGCTCAGCAAACCCGGTCGCGGCGGGCGCATCGCTCGTTGCCCGGCCGCCCGAAGTCGACCATCCCGATGAGTACACATATGACCCCCGCAATCCGGTGCCAACGCTCTGGGATGCCGCTATGTTCACCCAGGCCCCGGATCGCCGCCGGCTTGAGCATCGCCGTGACATCCTGATCTACCGGACCGAGCCGTTGCAGGAAGATCTGGAAGTCGTCGGTTGCCCGGAAGTCGTGCTCTATGCGTCCTCTTCCGCACCCGACACCGACTTCTTCGCGCGCCTCGTGGATGACGGCCCCGATGGCATCGCCCTCGAAGTCTGCTACGGTTTCCTGCGGGCGCGGTTCCGCAAGGGGTTCGAGCGCGAGGAGCTTCTTACCCCGGGGGAGGTGACGGAGTTCGCCATCCGCCTCGGGCCGACCGCCGTCTGCTTCAAAGCCGGACACCGCATACGCCTGGAGATCACCAGCAGCGACTTTCCGTGCCACGACCGCAATCACAACACGGGCGGGGACGACCTGATCGAAACCCAACTCGTGACTGCGCGGCAGAGGGTGCACCATTCTGCGGCCTACCCGTCGCGACTCATCTTGCCGCGGATCGGCGCGGAAGATGTCGGGAAAGTCTCATAGTTGCCCCAGGGGCCGGTGTTGGTCATCTCCCTGCAAGTGGCTCCGAAGGCCGGCTATGCAGCGCAGATCAGCCGCGCGAACAGTGGGGCCGTGATTCGTTGCGTGGTTCAACACCGTTCCGTGTAAGCGCAACGTGATAATGTCCGGTTGGTGCAAAGTAGAAATGTCCGGTGGTAGTGTCATCGTCGTCGCGCGGCGAACTATCCGGGATGGAACTACTCATGAGCGTAAAAGAGCGTGACTGTCTGAAGATCGTTTCGCAGTTGGCAGGACCCGGCGGTGGTGCCGGCAAGTTGACCCAGGCCCAG
>JABUFB010000025.1 GCA_013314775.1 Armatimonadota bacterium
CTGGACGTCTGATAGGTAACCCTCGACAAGCCCTCTATCCTCGCGCCTTCAATCCAATCTTGCGCCCTGTCCAGCCGGTAGCCGGAACACGCATCCGCGCCGCCGGTGCGCGGTTCGTGCTGACCGACCTGTGAGATGCCGTCGCAGGGCAGTCAACCGCGAGACTGTCGGGGAGGCAGTTCCGCTCTGGGAGATGAATATGCCCTTAACCGCGTGGTCCAAGCGCCGAAGCGCGCGACTGCAGCTGCTCCGCTGGCGCGTTCGAACTGAAGCGGCTTCCCCGGGCACGCTTCCCGCCAATGGTCTTTGCTCGCCCGTCCGAAGCCCGTTGCGGGCCGTTCGGGGCCACTGCGTACCGAGATCCGTCATGGGGGCGTTTCCTGTGTTATCGTGTCGCGGTCGCCGGGGGGCATCCGATCCCGCGCCCCGGTCCTCACTTGTCTGCCGCGAACCTGAACGCGTAGAGCTTCGTGCCGTACTGCAACTCGAATCGAAGACGCACGGGGCGCCCTTGCAGAGAAACAACGTCGCTGCTGCCGCCCCAGGTCACCGCATGGCTTGTGGAGTTGGCACTGTGAATGCGGTCACAGTCCGCAAGCGCGTAGCCCTGGATTGGCTCTCCGTTCTCGTCCTGAAGTTCGACGCGAGCAAGACCGATGGCTGACGTCTCCAGGTTCAGCCGCAGTTCGCTGCCCTCGAATCGCAGAGGGGGAGTGGTGAATTCGCCGCCGGCATAGTCGGCCTCGACGCACGTGAAGCCATCCTTGCGCAGAACCACTCTGCTCAGGGTGTAGTGCTCCAGGGCTTCTCTGTTACCCGTATGGGGGTCGTCAAGCCCGATGTAGTACATCCATATCTCATCGCCGTGCAGGTGCATCCACCGGGTCATGTACATGTTCTGTGCATCGAAACTGCCCGGCTTCTCCTGGGGGATCCACGGCCTGCGGTCGTAGCGGATCCACCGGATGCC
This sequence comes from Armatimonadota bacterium, assembly GCA_013314775.1. Classification (NCBI taxonomy): domain Bacteria; kingdom Bacillati; phylum Armatimonadota; species Armatimonadota bacterium. The sequence goes on from JABUFB010000025.1 coordinate 971, forward strand.
GTCCCGGCTGGCATCGAGCACGATGTCCTCGACCCCGGCGTTGTAGATGCCCGGCTGACCGTCAACGCTGCCTCGCGGGAAGGCCGACATGTCCACTGGCAGGTACCAGTCCTCGTACGAACGGTACCGGCAGTTGAAGAGGAAGTAGGCATCCTGGGCATAGGGGTACTGCACGACCTGCGGGCAGTAGAAGTCCATGACCCGGACGCCGCCGAAGATCGGGTCCTGGTCGTCCGGCTCAAGCACGATCTCGGGCATGGGGAAGCTGGACAGATCGTCGGTCACCGCACGCCCGACTGTGCGCAGGGCGTACCGGTTTGCTGCCCCGAGTTTGTGCAGCCCGACTCTGCTGAAGTACTCCACGCGCTCCGGAGGACACTCATACACCTTGTTGGCGCGAACATACGCCACGTACTTCCCGATGCGCGCGTCGTAGAAGCACACGTTGTGGCTGTCCATGCCTCGGGGGTAGCAGGCCTGGGGCGGGAAGACACCCTCATGGAGCGTACGCCAGTCCGAGCCATCGCTCGCGCACAGGATTCGGTTGCGCATCCCGTCGATCCGCTTGAAGCGTTCGCTGTCGGGGGCATTCGGGTCCACGAATATGGTGGTGTCGCTGAACACGATGCCGAGTATATCGTCTGGCTCGGGCGGGCCGAACCCCGAGACCCGGCGCCAGTGAACACCGTCCTTGGTCAATGCGCTGTACCAGGGGAAGTCCTTGCTCGGCTCCACCAGCGATGAGTACCCGCCGATGTTTCCGACGATGCACCGCTCGTTCGTCTTGACCGGCGGACAGACCACAATCCGCGCTCTACTGGAGCTCTGCAGAAACCGCCCGTCGATGAAGACCTGGTTGCGCGAGCCGATATCGATGGCAGTTGCCTCCTCTGCCGACCAGGCTGCCGGCAGGACGAGCAGGCCGACGGCGAGCGCCAGCAGCGAACCTGATCGGGCGCATGTACAGTGAGCTCTGCCCATGGCCTGCGATCCCCTCTTCCGGTTCGGCGGGACCATCCTCTGGGGCTCGGAGTGCCTGTTGGCGGGATCAGTGTGCGCGCTGGCCAGGACGGTCCTGCAATGGATAGTCCCTTGGAGCGTCCTTCCCCGCTGCGTGATCGCGCACCTTCCGCGGAGCCGTCCTCGCAAGTACCGGAACAGCCCTTCTCTGCCTCTCTGCACGTGAACACTCAGGCGTGGCGGTGCTGCCGCGATGGCGGTGGGCGAACGGGTTGTGCGGCCTGAAACTGGGTTGTTGAGTGAGGTAGGAGGGGAAGCGCAATCCAAGCCCATCTGTAACTCGACAGGCATCATAACCCGACGTGGGCACCCCTGTCTGTGAGCGCAAGCATGCTCGTTGTGGGGGCCAGAAGAGCCGTTATCATACCCATCGGCCCGGCTGATACCGAGCCGATGGGACGCCTGATCGCTGCTGTCTGTAAGCGATTGTGAGCTATTGTGCCGGTCGGGGCGCGTTCGGGAGGCGTCGGTCTGCCGTTACCACTTGAACGTGCGCGTCGTCCTCGCCCGGAGCGTCTCGGGGTCGATGGGCCGGCCGCGTTCATCGAAGGCTTGCATTCCGACGGGGGAATGGGGAAGTAGCCTTCCCGGGTCCCGGGGCGCAGGTCCTTGAGTAGGATAGACCCCGCGATCATCGGCTTCGCACGAGCCTTCGAGAACTCGTCGACGTCTGTCTTGGTGGGGAAGGTCCAGATGGCCGTGGGTGTCCAGTCCCTCAGCCGGTAGTGAGCGAGCATCCAGAGCGAATCGGACACGTAGGTGACGGTCTTGCGGCGCTGGGCGCAGGCGATGCAGACGTGGGTAGAGGATGGGGCGCGCAGGATTGCTTCGGCGTGCCTTGTCCCGGCGAACCTGCAGGGCATCCCCTGCTCGGTCCGCACGTGGGCAGCAGCGACGGCGAGAGGGCTTGAGTTCGACAACGTCCCGGCAGCGCTTAATGTTCTCAGCCAATTCCATGCGATGCGACAGACCCAAGGAAATGGGCTATCTCGTGAAGCGCTTCCAGTGCTCCGTCCGCGTAGGACGAGACAGTGTTCTTCGTGCCGTCTTTGGTGCACTCGGCTGGGTTACCAACGAGGAGTTCATTGGCCTTTACAGGCCCAATAGGCCTGCTAATGGCCGAATCCGGGTTCTTCGAGACAAGGCCGCCATCAGTGATCTGACCGTCCATATTCGCCGTAGCTTCCATGAGCCGCTCGCAGCTATTCAGGACTTCACGGGCCTGTCTCTCGCGCAATTCCTCGCGGATTCTGTCGCACATTTGTCGTATATACGTCTTACGTCTGCCAGGCCAATCCTCGGCCTTCGCACGCTTCTGGAGCGTGTTGCATGGCACCCCATGCTTCTCTGCAAGGTCGCGGTCCCGGCTCTGTCTTGCGTCGTGCTCGGGGGACATCCGCGGTTATCCAGGCGGCGGCTCTGCCTGCCCCCCGATTTCGCCAAAGCGGTCACACTGCCCAGAGCAGGAGGCGTCGTCGGTTGGCCTTCAGCGGCGGCGATTGTCTCATTGAGAAGCTCCTCGCATTCCTCTTCGGGAAGGTCGTAGGTGTCATATGGGCTGACGCTTCCGGCTTTCGCGGTAATCCGCGCCTTGACCAGTCTGTGCTTCTCAGTGGCAATGCCGGCGCTGATCGTGTTTGCCTTGCGCGCCGAGCGCTTCTGGGTAGTCCGTGCACCCGTCAGTGAGGTGCAGGCAGTTCCATACCACTGCTCCCCGAGGGCCGCGTTACGCTCAGCAAGGTCCTCGGAGTGGGTCGCAATCCCCTTTTTCTCAGCTTCCAGAGACGCCTCGTGCCAGAAGCGGGACCGCTTCTCCGTCCAATTCCCGCGGGTACAGCGCTTGCGAACGGTGTCGTGGGGCACACCGTACCTGTCAGCAAGCTCCGTGGTCGAAGGCTTGAGTCCGCTCTGAACATACTCGGTCTCGATGGCCCGCCAATCAGGTCCCGAGACCGGCGCGTCCGGAGAAGCGTCGACAATAGACGTTCCACGTGCGACGTCCGCAAGTCCGTCCTGGGGCTGTGAGTCTGAGTTGTGCGTGCGACCATCGTCCCGTCCTGCATCAAGGCTGCGCGTCGGTGTGGTCATCTCTGTTCACCTCGTTGATCTGCATTCTGTCGCCGACGGCTGCTGGGTACAGTCACACGTCAAGGAGCTCTCCCCGCGTCTCGTCAGCTTTCCACGGATCCTGGAATACGAACCAGGGTGTCCTCCGCTACGGCCAAGCCGAAGCATTGCCGGCAGGGCTGCAGAGAATGAGTTTCTCACGGGCGGTGTAGGTCATGCCGGCCTGCCGTCCGCATCAACATTCTCAACGACCTGGCAGATACAGTTCACAACGTCGCGCCAGGTCGCGACTTCCTCGCGCCCCACCGTGCGGGGGCAGACATTGCGCCCCGAGATGATGTGCCCGATGAACTGTGCCTGCGAGACCAGCGAGTGAGCGGGCATCATGGCACACCTGCCTTTGACCCAGAATCGGTACACGGTGGTGGAACGAAGACGGCCGGTGGCATGCCTGATCTCAGTGCGCTCGATCGCGTCCAGGGGGATGTCAAGGTACATCCCCACCGCATCGATCCGTTCGTAACGGGATAGCTCCCCATCCATGATCTGTTGCCCCGCGCCGTCGATTACTTCCTGCTTGTCTGAGTCCATCGGCATCTCGTTACCTCCGCCCAATCGGGCTGTCTCCGCGTGTATTTATGACTTTTCTGTGGCTAACCAAGGATTACTCAAGACTACATCAGATTACAGATGCTCGTGTAATCCGATTTTGGCCGTAGAGGCCATTCTCAGGCCCGTAGCGGGCATTCCTCTCGAGGATTACACGATTACACCTGTTCTGATGAGTTCTGCGGAATTGCCTGTTTTTTCTCCAGAAGAAAAAGGTGGTGTAATCCGTGTAATCCTGTAATCTTGCTCCGTGAAAAGTGCTATATAAGTAGCCCCCCAAAGGCTCTCCGAAGATTACATTTCGATTACACGGATTACATGAAGCCCCCCCACGGACTACGCTACTCCTCACGCACTGGCACCCCCCAGTACCGCACCGGCGCTGAACCATTCACAGGATGTTCACGTTTATGGACCCCCGATTCGCCGCCGATTGCTTTCAGAAGCTGGGTGATTCTGCGGTGGGGTTGCCTGTATCCCGTGTGGTTCAGATACCTGACGAGGTCGTTCAGGCTGAACCAGATGCGCCCCTCGCGTCTGAATGCCAGCCGGCCGTTGACAAGCTCTCCGCTGGGGATCTCCACGGTATTCTGGCCATCGATAAACCCGTACACCAGGTCCATGAACTCCCCTATAATCGTCGCGCCTTCGCCGGCCTCGATCTCCTCCGACGCCCGGCAGATACAGGCGACGCAATCAAGCCAGGTCGGGACTTCCTTGGTGCCGATTTTTCGCGAAGGCTGGTCTGCGGTGCTTACCATCTGACCGATGAAGACGCTCTGCGTGGTCAGGCTCGTGGCCTCGATCTCGGCGCACTTGCCGCCGATCCAGAAGCGGAATATGGTGGGGTCGCCCGGGATGCGCTGGATCTTCTGCAGGGGGATGTTGAGGTAGACCGAGAGCGCCTCCAGATATTCTTTCTTCGACCGGTTCGGGTCCATGATCGTGTCGGCTGCGCTCAGCTTCCTCTCTTCGCACTTCTGGCCCCTCCTTGCCGTGCCGATCGTCCTGGAGATGTACCTGGCGTCGTTGATCTTGGCGGGCTTCTCCGGCCAGTGGATTCGCCGATGCTCCCGTATCACAGCCGCGATCTCTTCATCCGTCCAGTTCGCCAGCACCGTGTAGTGGGCCAGGGCCAGGTCGTACTCGCTGCATGACTTCCCGTTGAGCGACCGGCTGGTGTGCTCCCACACGTCCTTGTACTCGGGCACGTGGGTCAGCAGGAGCTGGTGCTTCTCGGTGGGGAAGTCCGCCGACACGTCCACCGTCGGATAGGCGATCGAGTTGGGGATGTGCGCCGGGACATCGGCGCAGTATTCATCAAGGTCCTGGGGGTTGTAGCGCCGGTTCGGTTGCAGGTCGAGCAGTGTCACCGGCAGAGGCTTCTCCGGCCGCTTGACGTTGAAGGTCCCCGGTACCCGCATAACCCGAGTAAGGTCGTGAACCGCGTCGAGGGTGTAATCGTGCTTCGCCGCGATATTGGTTAGGGCATACGCGAATCCTCGGGCAAGGTTCACCGCTGCATCGCGCTCATCGTTGTCCTCGAAGCGCCAGGGCTCCCTGAACAGCCAGCCACACTGCAGGCCGTTGCCGGAGTTGAGGATGAAGGTAGGGGGGACCGGGAAGCGCTCGATAAGTGCCAGCGCCGCGTCCTGATCTTCCGGCCCCCGGGGGTGACCGTCGCTCTTGAAGTCCACGTCGCTGACAATGCCGAGGATGCCGGCCACGTTTCCAAGTGTCATGCGTTCGCGGACGCTTCCCCGCTTGTCAGCGAAGGCGATGGGCCAGTAGACGTTCAGGCCACGTTGTTCGAGGCAGAAGCGCGCGGCTGCCTCTGCGTTCGGCCCGTCAAATCAGACTGATGACTTCTCCCTCGTTGGTGCGAGGGTCCAGATGTACCAGTGGTCGGTTTCGTCGAGACCACCGTACACCGCTGACAGGAATGCTCGTGTGTCTTGCATATTGTGGATAGGGTCGGCCGGATGATCGGCCCCCTGTTCCTTTCTGTATGATTTGCGCGGATAGCGGCGCGTCTGAACGTGCAGATTGCAGCCGATGGCATGGTGTGCACTCGTCCAGGTGCTGATCCACCCGTGGTGGGGGCCGGGGCAAAGGTGCGCGATGGCCTGGTTCTCTGCGGCATCCGCAGTAGAGCCGAGGGCAGACTGCTTCGCGGGAGTCCGAGCCGCCCCTGCGCGTGCTCTGTCCGGCCCGCAGTGAATTGGCAGTCAGACCGGCTGGCGCTGGGTGATCAGCCATTGTCCCCACCACCCGGCGCGACTGGAGTGACGTCTGTCGGCCGAATGCCGAGCTTGGCCAGCTGCCCCAGGAACGCGAGTCCTGCTTGGACGTCTGCGGCAGGTCGCCGGCCAGGGCTGCGGGAGCTTCCACCCGGGTCTGCGTCGCATCAAGGCTGCGGGCGACGTCCTCCAGGTCCGTGTGGAGGTACCCCGCAGTCGTCGCGATGTCTTCGTGTCCCAGTAGGAGCTGGATCTCGCGGATGTTGAGCCCATCCCGCAGCCACCGCGTCGCGGCGCCGTGGCGCAAGGCATGGAGCGTGTAGCCGCATCCCTGCAGCCCAGCATCGCGCACCCAGCGTGTGAAGGTCCGCTGTAAGCCTGTCTGCTGCAGGCGATTGCCGGCAGAGTTGACGAACACTGCCGGGCTGGCAGCATCGGGGCGCGACAGCAAATGGGTACGGAGTGCCTCCACCAGTTCGGGGACCATCGGCACGATCCGGTCCTTGCCGCCTTTAGCATCCCGGATGCGCAGGCGACGCGCGTCCAGATCAACATCCGACAGGTCCAGCTTCAGGACTTCCGACCGACGCAGGCCCGCGAGTGCCAGGGCAAGGAGAAGCGCCCTCTCAGCGGACGTGCGGCATGCATTGAGCAGGGCTTGGAGGTCTTTGTCAGTGACGAATGGCGCCTCCTGGCGCCTGACTTTCGGTGCCCGAAGGCCCTTGGTGGGGAGATCCGTGCGGACGCCCTCGAGCTCTGCGAACTTGTAGAATGCATGCAGCGCACGAATGCGGCGGGCGATGGTTGCGTCGGCGAGGTGAGCCTGGGCCCGTATATGCGCCACGAGGTCCTCCACCGAAGCCCCTTCAAGAGACGTGCCACGCTGTTGGCGCAGCCAGGCGGCGGTTGCGCGGCAATCCGACGCGTACGCAGCAACGGTGGCGGGGCGGTGCCGCAGGTAGTCACGGCAGTGCTCCGCGAAAAGGGCGATGGGGTCGTCGTCGGAAAGGACACAGCGCGGCGCAGCCGGTGCGCTGGGATGGGTAGGGGGCGGGCTGGCCTCGCGCGGACGACATGCCTGCACATCCACTGAGGACTCGATTAGGTGGACAGTCAAGCCTCAGCTCACCTCCTGGTGCGCTTAAGCGCTGCGGTGCTCTGGCCACCAAACTGCGAAACGAGAAGAGCCAGGCAGCGCAGGGAGTGAGATTCCCTGTCAACGCCTGGCTCTTTGTGCAGGACGGCTTCCTTGATTTCGGGACGCGGGAGCCGCACGTGTTGCGGCTTAGCTAGCCGGCTCTGGCCTATCCTGTCATGGAGCATCCTTCACATCTTCGGAACAGGGCGATTCCGGGGATGGGCCAGAATCGAGAACGCCCCCAGGTGCTGGATGGCGAACCTGGAGGCGCGGGACCGACTCTCATACCATTGGGCAACCGATCACATGCTTACTGCACCGCGAGTGCGGTGTGGTGGTCGTCTTCGCCTCAGATGGACGCCATCGGTCCATCGAGAACGAAAAACGCCCGAGATGTCATCCGTTACCGGATGTCTCGGGCGCCAAACCTGTAGGCACGATGATTACGTCCGGGCCAAACACTAGCATGCGGCGAACCGGAAGTCAAGCGATCTGCGCTCCGCCCAGACGCTGCGCCGTGGAACGTGGCTTAGATCAGCATACGGTTCTCTCACGTGGCGCTCCTCACACGGTGTCCGGCGGAGCCACCTGCCGTGCCGCGCTCACCAGACGGGGCGGGGTCGCGTGCCTGCAGCCGCTGCCCCGCCCGAACTCTGAACAGGAAACGAAGAAACCCGAGACCCTGTGCTCTACGGGTGTCTCGGGTACGCAAACATCCACTCACAGTAATTGCGCCTGCAGACAGGTTACCACTCAGGATCGTCCGAGTCAAGGGAGGCTCTTGCTGGTCATTACCCACTAAAATGGTAGGGAATTGGTGCGGGTTTGAGTAGTCCGCGCGTGAGTGTGGCCAGCCACGGGTCGTGGTGGCGGACCAGTTGCAAGCCCAACCAGAAGACACTCTCGGTCTTCCAGTAGTGGTACCGCTCCGACAGCCCTGCCGCTTTGGCCAGCACGCCTACCCAGTACAGGTAGGTGTAGGCCAGGGCGCACAGCAAAAGCCAGGTGGCCTTGCGCGCCAGCGTTGCGTAGGGCATCTTCTGGATATGCAGGTGCTGCTTCAAGTCGCGGAACATCTCTTCGATCTGCATGCGGCTGAAATACACCTGTCGCGGTTTGCCCGCGCGGTCCAGGCTGGTGGCCAGATTCCAGCGGCTCCCTTCGCTCTCGCACACGAGCACCTGCAGGGGCACCTTGCGCTTGGCATGGTAGCGCACGCTACCCAGCCAGCGCAGGGACTTGCGGCCCAGTGCAATGTCGCCCGTGCGGCACGCCTTGCCGTTGACCCATAGGGTGGTGTTGTTGTCGAAACGGACCACGCAATCGATGCCTTCGTGCAGGAGCATCTCGAACAAAGAGGCTCGAGCGAAGCCGCGATCGGCCACCAGCCGTGCCCACCAGCGCCTTCAAGGTCAGAATCATCTCGTGCTCGGCGGTATTGCGCGAGCCTTCCTGCGCGGTCTTTGGCAGAACCTGGCACAGCAGCGGTACCGTGCGCCCACGCGATACCAGGGCGGTCCACAGGCTCACCGTGTCATTGCCAAGGTCGGTCCAGTCGATGACCACCCGAGGCCGCTTGCTGCCGGCAGCCCGCAGCCAGTTGAAATACACCATCTGCGCCATGATCTGCTCCCGGGGCAGACGCGGGTTGTCGATGAACCGCCAGACCCGCTTGATACGGTGGATCAGGCGAACGGCACCCACCATCCACCGCGCCACTGCCGACAGACTTGGGCGGCCAGTGGCCAGCAGACCAAAGACGACTCAACACAGGTTCGTGAACTGGGTCTTGCACAGGCCGGGCACGATGCGACAGCAGAAGGCGCTGACGTCACGATAGGCGAACCTAGGCATGACCGAGGCCCCGGGTGAAAGGGTTTGTTGGTGCAATCCCATTTCCCCACACAGGCTTCGGTCACTTCCTTACTACAGACAGAAAAGTGGGTAAGAGGCAGCGCTCGTACGTGTTGACATCCAACGGCGCTATCGATACTGTGCTCACGGAGCTACCCTCTCGGAGATTGGTTTGGGTGGTAACCTACCGTTCTCCGAACAAAGGTAGCTCCCTGCGTTCTCAGCAAAATTCACGCCCCGGCATTAGACTTCGGTACAGACTCCCCCGTTCCTGGTCCTCGTCCAACACCGCTTGCAGCGCCCACAGGTCCCGGTAGCCCACGATCCGTCGGAAGCTCTTCTCCGTCTCAAGGTATGCCACCGCTGCCCACCGCGAGACCATCGCCCCGTTGCGCCAGTTCGTGACACGTCGGGCTCTGAGGCGCACCCCCGCTGTCGGGCTGTCGATGATGTTAATCGTCGCCAGGCAGCTTCTGAGCTTCGGCGGCAGTCCGATGAAGTCCTCCATCGCCATCTGCGCCTGCTCAATGAGCTCTACCATCGGCAGCCGCGCTTGGCCATTCTCGGTCAGAAAGGCCGTCCGGTTTGTGCTGTCCTTCTTCGCGGCGCTCTGATAGACTTGCTCCACGGCGGTTCTCTCCCTTCATGGGTTAGTGCTTGGGCTCGATCTTGCCAGATCGTGCCCGAGAGAGCCGCCGTTTGCTTTCTGAGCTTTCCACTACCGTTGGGACAGGCTCCGCAGCGCAGGCGCTGGGCGTCATTCTGATCTTCGTACCCGGCACGATGCCGTACAGGCGTTGGATGATGAGCTGCTTGAGGTCGTGGCGAACGTACGAGGAATGGCGCCGGTCACGCAGACAACGGGCGATTTCGGCGGTGAAACCGATACGCTCATCGAACTCGCGCAGGGCGACGAGACCGGCATCGGACGTGATCCGGCGACCGTCAAAATCCAGGCGGATTTCTCGATCATCGCGGAAGGAGAAGGCGGTCTGCATGGAGCACTGTGCCTTCACGGCAGGGACCTCCGGGAACGGCTTTATGGTTCGCTACCAAGCTATTCCGGGTCTCTGCCGCTTCGCCTCCTCCAAGTTTGTGCATAGGGTGGGTTAAGATGGCATTCTGGGAGTGCGTGCCCCGCTGGCATTCTCGTCCTTGCCGTCACTTCCAGCTCGCTATCGGTCCCATCGGAGCCGGACCGTGCATTCTGGCGCAAGATCGAACCGCACGATGCCGCGGCAGTTGCCATCCGTGTTCTCGACCCAGATGAACTCGCCGGCGTTGGAATCCAGACGCCACTGCCGCACTTCTCGCGGGACGTCCCAGATGGCCATGAGGTAGTCGGGGAAGTCAGCGCCAGCCATGAGTGCATAGGTGATCTCGTACTGGTCGGCGCCGGCCAGGACCGACACCGTGACCTCGTGATCCGGGAGGTCGGTCTCCAGGGGTTGGTCCGGTCAGGGCGTCGCGCTAGTCAGGTCGTAGCAGTGCACCGGCTTGGGGCAGGCGTACTCGAACCGGCACGTGCGCCGGTTGTCATTGTAGTTCATGAACTCCGGGGACATCGGCATATTGTACTGGGGCATCGCTCGCTCCCGGCCGAAGGCCCGCAGGGACTGGTGCACCGGCACGTAGCCCCGGGGCGCGATCCGCTGCTCGTGCCATTCGTCCGTCCAGAAGCGGTCATACTCCGGGTCGTGGGTAATCGAGCTCACGATCTGGCGCGGCATCTGGGAGTAATGCGCCCGGAAGTAGTCTGCATAGTCTGCGGCCCGAGCGAAGACGATGGGCCATCGGCGCGTATGCTCGAACGCTAGCAGATGCATGTACTTCCCGAAGAAGTCCCGGCCACGCTCCTCGTCCCAGGTGATTTCATAGGCCGCGTCCCCCCAGGCGACCGGGCTCTCGAAGTTGATCAGCGTCGTCAGGAAGTTGTGGGCGCCGCTGTTGCGCGCGGTTAGCACAGCCTCCTGAGCTGCGAGGTCGATGTAGAACCGGGCACGCTCCCAGCTCCCCCTCGCACTTGGGCGGTGGAACCCGATGGGGCCGTGGAAGTGCCAGCTCCCGGTGAATTTAGAGACGCACGAGATGGCCTCGGTCGGGCCCTCCTGGCTGGGGAACCGGTAGTCTGTCGGGCCGATGTAGAAGGGGAAGTAGGGAGCGCTCATGCCGCAGGTGCTGGCCCTGGGCACGGAGCCGTCGATGACGTCGAAGCTTTCAGCGCGCGCCGTCTGCACCCTGGCATTGGACAGGCCGCCGCCGTACCACAGGTTGGCCACTCTCCCCACATCGAGGCCGCGTTTGCGGAGACTGGCAACGCTGGCCCTCACGGCTCGGGCGGCATCCTCAATGGCCCCGTCCGCGCAGGACGCCGGCATCCCGAAGACCGCCCCTGCGCCGTACCGCTGCTGCTCCTGAAGCAGACGCAGCGCAAGCGGTTCGTCTATCTTGTCGGGCTCGATGCACCAGTCGAGGGGCAGCCCGCCGTTGTTGATCTGAGCCCCTTCGGTCGGAGGGAAGGGCGTCGGCCAGCTCCACACCGTGGGCCGGTAGACCACGTAGGTGGGTTCAATCGCGGCGAAATAGCGGTACGCGGTCCCGTAGCGCCGACTCGTCCAGCGAGCCAGGTAGTTGCTCTCCACCTCCGGTACATACCGGATCGACTCTGCCGGCGACAGGACCTCCCGCTCCAGGTCGTCGAGCCACTGCAGCCGCTCTGGCGACTGCCTCGCGCGCTCCGGGTGGCAGGACTCGAGGTAGCACGGGAACACCTCGAACCGACCGCCCGGCGTCACGCCACGCAGCGCGAAGCTGACTGGTTCGCCTCTCTCCACCAGTCGGAAGTCGAGCTAGAACTCATCACCGGGTACGCCGTCGCGATCCATGCCTGGTCGTCCTCCAACCTGGATGCGGCGCGCGGAACAACGGCTCTACACGGCTCGGTCGCACTGCAACGCAGCCGGGTCTCCCGAGATGCGGTGCTGCCCGGCCCGGCCTCACGCCCCCTGAGGCCCCCGGCCGCCGGTTGCCCCCAACATGTCGCTTCCCCGTCTCAGTCTTGCTCTCCTACCAGTCCGAGGCCGCAAGCTGCGCCAGGAGTCAGCACACTGACGGCTGGTGGTCCTATCGCCATCGGGGGCCGGTGCGGCCCACGGCTCTACCGGGACGCGCCAGAAGGTACGTGCCCATGTTAGCGCGTGCGAGAAAGCCGCGAGTCGGAGGCAGGAATCTGGTATCGCACGGCGAATAGAAGTGTGACGTGCGTGAAACGCCAAGTTATTGGCACGTTCCAGCTTGTCCGCTACGCCCTCTCAGACGGCACCTGCTTCTCCGATGGTGTCAATAATCCGGCTTATAGACTCACTTTCCGCTGCTTATGGGCTCACTTTTCGCGCCGAGCGTATGGTCGGGCGATGAAGTGAGCCCTGTTGCAGTATTATGGTCTCACTTTCGGGCACTCGGAGGTCGCCCGCATCGCGCCCGGCAATGGGGCGCCGAACGAGCTCAGAAAACTGCTTATGGTCTCATCGGCAGATTCGCGGTCTGACAACGCCAATCATCAAGGAGCGTTGTCCGATGCGAATCGAGCCGCTGTATGAAGAGTTCCTGACCTACCTCGCCGTCGAGCGCAACTGTGCGAAGCTGACTGTTGAGGCGTACCAGTCCGATGGCCGGATGTTCCTGCGGTTCCTCGAAGAGCTGGGCAGTGGACCGGACGTGGAAGCCGTCACGAAGCACGTTCTGCGCCAATATGTGGTCTGGCTGCGGGAACGCGGCCTGCAACCCGCGACCGTCGCCCGGCGCATCCACTCGCTGCGGTCCTTCTGGAACTATCTCTGGGACTGCGAGTACACCGACGACAACCCCTTCCGCAAGCTGACACTCCCGAAGCAGTCGCGCAAGCTGCCGACGTACCTTCCCGAGGACGACTGCCGGCGCCTGATCGACGCGGCCGGCGAACAGGCGTCTGCGTTCCTGTCGTGCCGGGACCGAGCGATCCTCGTCTTCATGCTGTTCACCGGTGCGCGGCGGAGCGAGGTGCTGGGACTGACGTGGGACGCGGTGGATCTGGAGGAACTCACGGTGCGGTTCGTGGGTGCGAAGGGGGACAAGAGTCGGGCGGTGCCGTTAGCCGAGCCCGCTGCGGAAGCGCTGCGGGAGTGGGCTGCGGTCCGACCGAACTGCCAGCACCGATACGTGTTCACGACCCAGTGGGGCGCGCGACTGGGGAAGCGGGGACTGTGCACGACGCTTGATCGCGCTCTGCGTGCCGCGGACATCGATACGTCGGTGACGCCCCACAAGCTACGGCATTCATTCGCGTGCATGATGCTGCGCAATGGCGCGGACCTGAACTGTCTGCAGCGCATGCTGGGCCACACGCGCCTGGACACGACGGGGGTCTACCTGCAGGCGACCGCGGAGGACTTACGCGAGGCGATGGCGAGGCATCCGCTGGGCGGCTGACGGCGCCCTCTACCGGCGCTGAATCAGGTACTCGCCATTCTTGGGCGGCAGGTCGAAGCGGATTACCGGGCGGTCGCCGTTCATCGCGCGGCGAATCGCAACCGCGTTGTGCTGTGCGTCCTCGATCCGAACCGTGTGTGGAGTCCATCCATCCGGCAGCCCTATTTGCACGGTTAGCGGCTGGTCGTATAGCGCCGGGTCGGTGCTGCAGGTGATAGACAAGCGGACTGCGTCCGCGCCCTCACGGCGCAGGGACAGCGCGGAGCAGGCACGCTCGCGTTCGTACTTGTGCACTGCGGTCATCCCCGCGATCCACAGGTCCGGCTCTCGCTCGCGCGTGATCTCGAGGACGGCGCGGAAGTTCTCTTCGGTGACCCACGGCTTCTCGATCTGGTGGAAGAGGGCCATCGCCCATGCGCCAGTCTCGATGGCCTGCTTGAGTAAGTCCCTGTATGCACTGACCCGGTTGTTGGTCATTGAGATCGCCAGCCGCGGGCGCGGGCAGACCAGATTGTGCCTGTCCAGGAATTGGCGCAGCGGCATGGCGTGGGTCCAGACGGTGCCGCCTCCGGAGTTGAAACAGATCAGTCCGCTCCTGCCGGGGAACAGCGATCGGATGTATGTCGCCGCTTCCCCGAGTTCGCGGTCGACCTCGGCATCATCTCCAGCGCCTTGGTGGTGCATGGTGTGGTTGGCGAACTCCTGGTCGCCGCGGGCGGCGCAGGCTTCCCATTCATCCCGGTGCGCGATGAACTCGTCGACGCCGGGATTGATGTAGAAAGTGCCGCAGTACCCGTACTCCCGCAGCATCGGGATCGCTCTGCGAATGTGGCTGGGGTAGGAGTCGTCAAAGCGGAAGCTCAGGGCCGCCTGACGTCCGTCGTACCATCGGCAGACGGTCGCGACAAGCCCCGTCGTCGGCTCACGGACAGTGCGGGCTTCCTCACCGGGAGGCGCCGAGACGCCGTCATCCGGAGGTGCCGCTTGCACGTAGTAGACCCCGTCGCGCGCGGGCACGCGCACCAGGATCTGCCGCTCAAGACCGGACTGGCGACGGGCGGGTATTCGTGCCCCGTCGGCGTCGGTTACCTCGATATCATACTCGTAGCCGGGCCAGCGGGGTACGAAGTCCACCTGAAGCGTCAAGGGTTGAACAGTGCCCTCTGGTTCCCTGTGGAAGGTGACTTCAACCCTCACGCGGGTTGGTCCAGCCTCCTCGGCCAGGACCCGCGCATCGCCGCGCACGACCTCGTACACCTTCTCATCATCAGGCTGCCCCATCCACCCTTGCCAGGGCGCGATCTGCACGGTCATGTTGCCGGCACGGACAGCCTGGGTGTCCGCGAGTACAGGCAGCAACGCTGCCGCGAGGAAGAGCAGGGCCGTCGCGAGTTTCTCACGCCATGCCATAATAGGTCTCCCCGGCCGACAGGGTCCCAATCAGTTCCCGCTTGAGCACTCCAGTCCCTTCCGGGACTGCCTGCATGCGGAGCGTGCGTGGCCTGGCTGGCAATGGCCGCCCATGGTGCCGCTCTCTGTGTCTACCCCCCGCGATCCGCCGAACTCCAGACAGCCAGGTCCAGCGCCAGTTCACTCGCGGCGGATTCGGGGAGCGGCAGGCGCTGGGCGATGCGTTCGGTGGTGAGGGCGTCGAGTTCGAAACGTTCGCCCATCACCACCTTGAACCAGCGCTCGCGGTCCATGACCACCCGGAACATCTTCTCGTCCTGGGTCTCCGCGATGTATGGCAGGAAGACTTCGATGGACCGGCGCGTGCGCTCCGCCTTCGCGCCGATGCGGTCCACGCGGCCGGTTCGCTGCTCCAAGCAACTCGGGTTCCAGCTCAGGTCGTGGTGGATGACATGCTGGCAGTTCAGGTGCAGGTCCACGCCTTCGGCCATGACGCTGCTTGCGATGAGTACTTCAGGATAGAATGGGGTGTTGAATGCCAGCATAAGGCGTTGCCTGGTCTCGGGCCGGCTGGCTCCGTTCACCAGGCGCACGTTGGGGAGCAGTTGGTCGGCGCGGTGCCCTTCTAGCTCGTCCTTGCTGAAGGACGCCATCACGTCTGACCCGGTATGGGATCCGGTCTGGATGCGCTTGACTGCGTCGATATAGTGCTCGCGTTCCGCAGCACCGCACCGGTTGACCAGGAACTCGAAGAAGTCGCGAATCATGCCCTGCAGGGAGCGGCCGAACTCTCCGTCTGTGCCCGTGGCTGCGGACACCTGCGCGGCATCGAGATGGCCGGGCTCAAGCGGGAAGTAGCGCGCCAGGAAAGAAGGAGTTCGCACGTTACGTCTGACCGCCTGGACCAACGCGTCATGCCACGGGGTGAGGGCCTCGAACTCGGATAGAATGTCCTCAGCGACACCGTCCCAGGCACGGCGCACCGGGGATTCCTCGTCGAAGAACCGCTGCGCTATGCGCTCGAGCAGATCGGGGGCCTCTTCAGGCGCGCACTTGAGCTTGCTTGCCGCAAGTGCACAGATGCGGGCGTGGATGGCCGACGAGATGTACTGGCGCAGGGCGCGGCCGGTTGCGATGTAATGGCAGAAGACGAGAACCTTCTCGCCGGACTCCCAGAGCTTCACCGTACGCGCGACGGTGGCCGCGAGTTTCGGGTGCTGTGCGCAGTCGGGCGCATCGGCTGCCGTCAGAATGCTTTCCAGTGTATTCAAGTACCAGTCGGCTGCGTTGCCAAGGTCGTCGATGCGCCACTCAGTGTCATCATCGGTGTCGAGAGCGGCGCACCGACCGGCCTTTGCTTCTGCGCGCGTGTGTAGGAAAGCCTCATAGCAGGAGCACAGGCCCTCGGCGAAGAGAGCTCTCGCGTCACCCGTCTGGCACGCAGCACGGGTGGCGATGAGAAATGGCAGCACGCAGCAGTCTTCGACCGGAATGCCGCCAGTCTGGATGTCCGATCGGTCAAGTATCGCGGCGCCTTCCCGCCGTAGGCGCCGGGGCACGCGGGGCTGATCGGGCAGGTGATCCGGCCGCACGTGACGGATGACCCACGGCCGAAGCTTCTCCTCGGCGTCCCGCATACGGATGTTCGCACGTTCCCAGCAGCCCTTGACCTCTGCAGCCGGTGTGGTGACCCGATCTGACTTGCGGGCTCGACGCCACCACTGTTCAACATCATTGACCGGCTGTTCGTCCACGATAAGGTCATCGGGTCTTAGCCGTCCCCACGCCGTGTCGAGGGCGATAGCCGCATGTTGGGCTGCGTCGAGAGACGCTCTCAACCCAGAGAGCCGTCGGTGATAGTCGTCTCTGCTACATTCGGGCGGGCGCTTGCTCTGCCAGTCTATGCCGTCAAAGCGTTCGAGCACCGAGACGAGCTCATCATGCCCCAGCTGAAACGGTGTGGCCGTGAGGAACAGCATGCGCTCGAACACGCCGCCGAGAGGACCTGCAGCGACTTCGTTTGCGTCGTCCACGGCTTCGGGCACGTGGAACAGAGAGGCGAGACGCGTGCCGGGATTCTTGACGTGATGCGCCTCGTCGAGCACAAGCAAAGGCAGTGAAAGGTCGAGTTGCGCGAGGCAGTCCTTCCACAAGTCCCGGCATTGGTCCTTGAGGACAGCTCGCGCGTGGCGCAGACGCCGCTCGAAGTGTTTGGTATGTCTGCGCGGTATCTGCTCAAGGGCCTCGTAGAGCGCAGTCGTGTCGAGGTGCGGCAGCACATCGCACACGGAACGCGGCACGGGATCGTCATCGTTGGAGGCGTCACGGTCGCCTTCGGGGTCGATGCCGTACTTGCAGAGGACCCGCAGCCATCGTTCGGGAGGCGTCTGCAGCAATTCCACCCAGACGTCGGTCCCGCCCTTGTCCACGTGGCGCAGGTACAGCAGTTGCCCCAAGACGAGACGCAGGGACTGCCGCAGCTTATTGACGCCATGCTTGCCGCGGATAGCGCGCTGGATCAGCGCCAGCATGACCCAGGGGTCACCGAGCGACCTGCTCAGAGCGCCGTGGGTGACGAAGATGATCTGTTTGCGCCGCTCGGGTGGGTCATCGAGAAGCTTCAGGAACTCGACTGCTTTCCGTGCAGTGCCCGCACGGAGGTGCTCTGCCGCTGACGGTGGCAGGCATTTCTCGCGGAAGAGCGCGAAGTCGCGGGGCCATTTCTCGTGGAGCGATGCCGGCACCATGACCACCACCGGCCTCTTTTCCGGGTCGAAATGGGCGACCGACGCGGCCACCGCCAAGGCCACGAAGGTCTTACCCATGCCCACATCATCCCCAAGCACCAGGCCTGGCAGTTCACCCAAACGATCGAGGATCTCGCGGGCGGTCACTTTCTGGCGCTCGGCATCCTCGCGGGCGATGCGGTCGCGAACCCAGAGCTCAATATCTTCCCAGTAGCGGTACGGGCGGCGGGCGATCATGGGGCTCCTTCCTTGAACACGTTGCGGACGTAGTTGGCGATGCCGGTCGGGTCGGGTTCGCGAATGACTGGACATCGCTCTCTCAGTTGGCTGATCACCGTACCGATGGCTGTGCGCACTTCGCTGGCCGGGAGCGCACCGGGCAGGTCGGCTGGCGTTACCCGGGAGAGCTCGATGGCGAGCTCACACAGCAGGAACGCTCGTTCCTCATCGCTGTTGGCCTCTTTCTCAATGGCGTCGGCGAAGGCTGCAACCCCGATGGGGCCGAAAAGCCGCCACTGAAGGGCTTCCCGCGTGGCGACGGGGCGCTCGAGGCGCTCGCGCAAAGCGGTGAGGGCTCTTGCCACTCGTCTCGTGCGCTGGAGGAGGAAGCGCGATGTGTCCACTCGCTTGTGGGGGTCCAGGATCGACGTGCCGCTGATACCATTGTCCTTGGGCCGCTGGGCTCTCGCGAGGTGCGAGCGCAACAGTCTGTGCAACGGGCGTGCGGAAGTCAGGATGTTCACCAGGACGGCCAGCGGCAGGTCGCGCAGTTCGACCGGAGGCGGCAAGTCCTCGGGTGAACCGATGTTTACCGGAAGCCATGCGGCTTCGCTAGCCCCTTCCCAGGTCACCAGCAGGCCGTAAGGTGGCCGCTCCTCAGACCAGGCAATATCAATGGACGATGGGCGTCCTTGACTCCTCCACTGGTTCCCATTGAGCAGCGGCTTTCCGTCTTCCGTCGTGATGGCCCACTCTGACGGTGGGCACGTGCCGAAGCTGAGCGTCACGACGGCAGCTTTGCCCAGATCGCGGCGATAGGTTGCCGCGCCGAAGAACATTGGCAGAGCGGGACCGTCCGCGATCTCATCCTCGCCGGGTGCCTGTTCTCGCAACCAACGCAGCGGGAGAGTGGCATCTATTGGAGCGGATGGAGGCAGTGCATTCCAAAGCCGGCGGGCATCCGCCGCACTCCGCTCCCGGTGGGCGCAGAAGACCAGGTTCGCCTCCAGGTTGGGCTGTGCAGCCAAACCGAGGCCGTGGCTTGTGAAGTTGCTGGACCCCATCATATATGCCACCCAGCGCGAGTTGGTGAGCAATATGACCTTCGCGTGGAGCGGCCGATAGGGTTTGTCGTCACTCGAAAAATCGGTCAGTTGGACCGCATGCAACCGTGTCTCAAGTTTGCGAGGTCCACCTGGCTGCGCGTCGAGGAGACTCTGCGGAGCGTGTAGCAGCAGGCCCTCACCGTCGTCGGCAGAGATCGGGTCGGTCACCACGTGGAAGTGAACCGTGGCCTCACCGCGCTTGCGAAGCACACCCCAGAGCGCTTTCGCCGGCTTGTTTGGTACTTCGGGTGAGTCGAAGAACGGGCTCACCACGTGGGCCTCTTTGGGCGGTGATCCCGAGGGCCATATGGACCGAAGCTGCAACAGGGCATCCTGCCTGCCCGGACCCACAAGGACTGGAGTCACTCGCACAACACCGCTACGGTGCGTGGCCGTTCCCCAGTCGTCGGGAATCGCTTCCACCCGGTCGAGCAACCGCGTGACCCTCTCCTGGGCTGCAGACAGCGGCTGCCCCGGCGACTGGGCCAATGCGGTGCATTCGCGCAAGAGTACAATCATTTCTCGCAGGCACTCAATCGGAGCAGCTCCGCCCGGGTGGTAGTCCAGGGCAGCGAAGGCTTCCTGGTTGCGCCGGTACCCGTCATCCGTCAGGTTGGCCGAAGCAACCACGAGCCGCACGTGGTCGGACCAGACCAGCAGAGTGACCTTTGCATGCAATAGACCTCCCTGCGGCCTGATTGGCAGAAGGTCCCAGCGCAGCGTTCGCGCACCGCGGCAGTGATACTGATCGACCAGGGCGGCCGCGCAGATGACCTGCGCCAGCTTCTCCTCGCGTTCTACCAGGTACACCGCGCCGTCCTCATCTGGGTCGCTCTCCAGCCCCAGGAAACGCCCCAGGCACTCTTCCTCGAAGAATGCGGATGAGAAGGTGAAGCTCGTGGCCACGCAGCCTACGGGCGCGCCTGCCGATGGCGGAGGTGACCAAACGTCAAGAAGCTTGCCGTAACCGGGTCGGGGCTTTTTCTCATTCGCCATCTCAGCTCACCATCCCCAGGTCCCGGACGAAGGACCAGAGCGGCCGAGTGCGATACTGGTGCACGTACTCCTCGTCGCCGTCGGACGGTTCGTCGCGCCGATACTGCGGCCGGACCATGAACGACCCGTCGTCGAAGCGCTCGCACCAGGGCGCCTTGCCATTGGGCGGCTTGTTCCGCTGAGTCCTGTCGTGGTGGTCCATGAGCAGGCCGACCCAGTCGCCTGGGGAAAGCTCGTGGCTGAAGTCCCCGAAGCGGGTCACGAAATCCCCCGCCAGCCGGAAGGTCTCAAGACGCTCTTGCAGTTCGGTGCAGCAGTCGGGCACTCGCTCAGACGCTAAGTGCACACTCTTAGCCTGCCCAAGCCGGGCCGGGGAGATGGGCTTTACCTGCGGGGTCATCTCGTGCAGGCAGTCGTTGAATGCATCGGTGAGCAGACGGGCGAAACGCTCGTAGGCACCGATTGTCTCGAGTAGGCTGCGCAGGTCGCCATCCGCGCTCGGCAGCAGGGCTTCGTGCACCCGGCGTTCGGAGATCCCCCCGGTCAGCAATTGTCGGCCCTGCGGCGACACGATGAAGTCCACCAGCGTTGCCCGGTGCCCGCTGCCCCTCCTGCACAGTGCATCGCGGATCACGTGGGCTTCGCGCGGGGGCACAACCGTATGCGCCAGGTGCTTGCCGAAAAACCCCCAGCCTTCCCAGCTTCCGGACCTGTCCGTCGCACCCTTCGCCAGCCCGTCGTTGATCGCTGCCTGGATGCGCTCACGCCACTTGCGTCCAGGCCCGGCGCTCGTGCCGAAAAAACCCCGGAGGTCTTGCTCCTCGGCCCAGGCAGTCAGAAGCTGGTGGCCGGTCTCTCCCAGGCCACCGGCCAGTTCCACTTCCAGCTCCAAAGCGAGACGCCGATAGACCGCGTGGAAGCCAAAGTTAGCCGGGGACTTGAGGTAGCGGGTCCGCGACAGCGGCACCCCGTCGCGGATCGCGGCCTGGGCTTTGTCGCGACCGGGCACACCGACCAGGGCTTCACCTTTGAGCGTCCGCACCAGCCCTTCCACCATGTACCACTCGAACACCAGCCACGGCTCAGTGACGCCGTCGGCCGCGAGTTGCTCTTCATCGTAGACCGAACAGATCTCGTGGGAAACGGCCATGGCCGTCAGGAAGCGTGGGTGTTGCTGACGTTCGCGGACGCCCGGCGCAAGCAGCGTGGCAAGGCTATCGGCGATGGGGTACAGGCCCAGCGGGTCGATGGACCCCTCGGCGGATTCGACGGGGTCGTACTCGGACAAATACGGCAGGCTGACAGATGCTGCAGACATGCTGGTCTCCCCCTCGGCTCTGGGTGCGCATCTCGATTCGCTATCTGGCGGTTCCTCACCTGCCAGAGGGAGTCATACACGGCATCGGTCCATCCCCACGGGTGTGGGGAATACCCTCCCGCGCCGCCGGGTCCACTGCGAGCATTCGGTCCATCCCCACGGGTGTGGGGAATACTACCTGCTGGACGGCACGCCTATCGCGGTTTTCCGGTCCATCCCCACGGGTGTGGGGAATACTTCATCGGCGGCTCTGACCTGGCGTGCAATGTCGGTCCATCCCCACGGGTGTGGGGAATACGGAAAGCCCGGTCGGGGTGAATCGCACGCTCACGGTCCATCCCCACGGGTGTGGGGAATACGTCAGGCTCCCTGGTCAGGCTTCCTGGTCAGGCGGTCCATCCCCACGGGTGTGGGGAATACATCGCGGCCCGCAGTTCGCCAGGTAGAATCGGCGGTCCATCCCCACGGGTGTGGGGAATACGCGCTTCGGCTTTGATTGGCTCTCGCACGCTGCGGTCCATCCCCACGGGTGTGGGGAATACGCCCGAAAATCGCGTTCAATCTGGTCCATATCGCGGTCCATCCCCACGGGTGTGGGGAATACCGACGCCGGTGAGGTACTCGCCTATCCAGTTCCGGTCCATCCCCACGGGTGTGGGGAATACGTCGCGTTCGCCCTTCAGGAAGATGGATGGTACGGTCCATCCCCACGGGTGTGGGGAATACGTGCGCGGGACGAGCTATCACGAGCTCGGCGGCGGTCCATCCCCACGGGTGTGGGGAATACGCCAAGTGCCACGCCTATGGCGTCCGCCTCGTCGGTCCATCCCCACGGGTGTGGGGAATACACCGGGACCTTCTGCGCAATCTTCTTCAGGTTCGGTCCATCCCCACGGGTGTGGGGAATACGCTCCTGCCGCCGCGGCCGCTATGCGCTCACGCGGTCCATCCCCACGGGTGTGGGGAATACTCGCCGAGGTCGACCGCAATGTGGCTGAACTGCGGTCCATCCCCACGGGTGTGGGGAATACGTCGATACGCAAGCGGCCCAGCGTGTTCGTGTGGTCCATCCCCACGGGTGTGGGGAATACCATGCATTGATGCCCGTTGGGGCAGGTCCATGCGGTCCATCCCCACGGGTGTGGGGAATACGGACCTATTCAGATTGCGCTGAATGACTTCAGCGGTCCATCCCCACGGGTGTGGGGAATACCTTTCGATTATATTATTGACAATTTCCATTACGGGTCCATCCCCACGGGTGTGGGGAATACACTCATCAAAGGCGCGGCTCTCACCAGTCGGCCGGTCCATCCCCACGGGTGTGGGGAATACGCTGCAACATAGTATGCCCGCGGTGCCTTCTCCGGTCCATCCCCACGGGTGTGGGGAATACTGCCGTCCAGCGCGGCGCGGATGGCGTCGATGCGGTCCATCCCCACGGGTGTGGGGAATACTATCCCGGCGTGCGCCCCGTCAAGCTCAATATCGGTCCATCCCCACGGGTGTGGGGAATACGCCGCGCTGCTTGATTGTCCATGCGCCGACGCCGGTCCATCCCCACGGGTGTGGGGAATACGCAGGGAGGCTCCAACCCGCCTCCCTTGCTTTTCGGTCCATCCCCACGGGTGTGGGGAATACTGGTCCTGATAGCTGCCGGTCCACCCGGCCTGCGGTCCATCCCCACGGGTGTGGGGAATACTACAGGTAGATATCACTGTCCGCGAAGGTCAACGGTCCATCCCCACGGGTGTGGGGAATACGTATCTGCTCGAACACCTGGCATTACCGGGGCACGGTCCATCCCCACGGGTGTGGGGAATACGACGAAACCGATGTGATGCCCATTCGCAATTACGGTCCATCCCCACGGGTGTGGGGAATACTGAAAGCCTGCTGGAGACGGCCTGGCATGAAGCGGTCCATCCCCACGGGTGTGGGGAATACCTCGCTCATCACCCCCTCGGCGGCGACAGCAACGGTCCATCCCCACGGGTGTGGGGAATACCTGATGATTGCGCAGGCCGCCGGTTTCAAAAGCGGTCCATCCCCACGGGTGTGGGGAATACACCTCTTCGGCGCGATCCAACAAGTCACGCGTCGGTCCATCCCCACGGGTGTGGGGAATACTACCACTGGTCACGCTCCTGGTAAAGCGTGACCGGTCCATCCCCACGGGTGTGGGGAATACGCCCAGGGCGGCGCAACGCGTGGCGGCGGTTTCGGTCCATCCCCACGGGTGTGGGGAATACTACCTGCTGGACGGCACGCCTATCGCGGTTTTCCGGTCCATCCCCACGGGTGTGGGGAATACTTCATCGGCGGCTCTGACCTGGCGTGCAATGTCGGTCCATCCCCACGGGTGTGGGGAATACGGAAAGCCCGGTCGGGGTGAATCGCACGCTCACGGTCCATCCCCACGGGTGTGGGGAATACGTCAGGCTCCCTGGTCAGGCTTCCTGGTCAGGCGGTCCATCCCCACGGGTGTGGGGAATACATCGCGGCCCGCAGTTCGCCAGGTAGAATCGGCGGTC